>JANLWV010000022.1:0-6107 GCA_031364765.1 Vicinamibacteria bacterium | reverse complement strand
GTCCGCTTCCTTCGGTGGCGAACGGCTCGATTGCGATCACGCCACGCATCGGCAGCCTCCCTTCCGCCGCACGAACGGTGTTCGTGATGGCCGGTGGCGCGTGCACTATGTAGTGGCCCACGCCATGACCGCAGAGATTGTCGAGGGGCGTAAAACCGGCGTCCGTGATCGCCCGTTCGATGGCGGCGCTCACCTCTTTGACCGCGAGTCCGGGCTTCGCGGTCTGCATGGCCGCGGCCAATGCCTGACGCGCGGCCTCGATCAGGCGGCCGTTGCCGGTGCCGCCGACGTTCACCGTGGTCGCGGTGTCCACCACCCAGCCGTCGATGTGAACACCGATGTCGAGCTTGGCAAGATCTCCCTCCCGATAAGTCCGATCGTCGTCAGGCGTGGGGCAGTCGTGTGCCGCGACATCATTGATCGACGTCTGCGTGGGAAACGCGGGTTTGCCGCCCCGCTTCTCAATCTCGCTCTCGACGGTTTCACACACGTCCCTTAGCGAAGCGCCGGGGGTGATGAGCCTGGCGCCCAGTTCCCGGACTTCACGCGCGATCTTGCCGGCGCGACGAAGCGTTTTTAGGACCTCAGACAAGGGGAGACGCTCAGTTTGGAAAAAGGGAAAGAAAAAGCCCGGGAATCCTCGAGCAGGCTCGAAAACCCCGGGCGAGAAGCGACGTCGCTTCTTCGGGTCGCTTTGAGGGACCGCTTAGATCTTGTTGACGTTTGCGGCCCGCGGACCCTTAGGGCTGTCCACGACTTCAAAGCTGACGCGATCGCCTTCGTTCAACGTGCGGAAGCCATCGGCCTTGATCTCCGAGTGGTGGACGAAAACATCCGGTCCGCCATCACGCGAGAGAAACCCAAAGCCCTTGGACTCGTTAAACCACTTCACTTTGCCTTCGATCATTTTTGCTAGGCCTCCTTCGGCCTTTTCGACTCGTCTGAACGTCACCGCCGAAGGAGCGCCAAGAATCGGGTCGACATTCGACCCGCCCGACCTCCGTGACCGCCGGAGAAACGACTACGAGTACGGTTGTAAGAACGAGGGAACACGCTAGCAACACTAGGTGGGCCGCGTCAAGTTACCTTCGCGGCATGAGCCTCACCGACAGAACCGTGACCTTTGCCTGCAGCCCCTCGCCACGGACGTGAAGTCGTCGCTCGGCCTGCGCCAGTTCGAAGTTCGTCACCGCGCCGCTCTCGCCAACCCTGATCATGGTGGCGGCGAAAGGCGGCGCATTTTCGTCGCCTCCCACCAGGCCGATTCGCGCGATGTTCAGCGCACCGGGCGCATCCTCAGCCCGCGATTCGACGCGCAATGTCCAAGAGCCCTTGGGCAGGGAGAACCGAGGCGAGTACAACAAAACCCCGGTCTTGAGTTCCCACGATGGGGCGCCAAGGGGGATGTCGAGCGAGAAGGCGCTCTCGGTGTCGCGGCCGCCAAAGGTCCGGCGTTGATCGTCCCAGGATTCAAGAGCCCGAAGCGATGACGAGAAGGGATCGAGAAGGGGCTTCGAGGCGAACCCGAGGCTGCCCTCATTGACGAAGCCGGGGAAGAAGCGATCCAGATCAAGGGCCGGCGCCAGCAACCGCAAGAGTCCGCTCTCACCATCCGATCGGTTGTGGAGAGCCCGAGGCGCCAGGCACGCGAGGACCAGGAGGCCAAGACCGAAACCCGACGCTGCGCCGAGAAGTCCCCGGCTGGCCGGCCGCGATTCGGCGTCCTTGAAGCGCGCTCCGCACAGGATCAGCAGAGCGGGCATGGCTCCGGTCAGAAATCGCGCCGGTGCTGAAGCGCCACCCCACCACATGCTGAAAGATCCGCCGACGGCCAGCAGCAAGCCAAAAACCGCGACAACCAGGGCCGCGACCCACCGGTCCCGTTTCCAAAGACCGGCGACGCCCGCAAGGCCCAGCAACAGGACGGGACAAAACAGCAATAAGCCGAACTGCCGATCCAGAATGAGGGCCGAAGCGCCCCACGGAATGCGGGTCAGGGATACGTCCGACGAAAAGCCGGGACCATAGGCGGCGGCCAGCGAGGCACGGCCGAACAGAGTCTGGAAATGGTACAGAAGGAGTCCAACAGAGAAGACGAGCGGGCCAAAGACGGTGACGGCCCGACGGAGCGAGAACCCCCGACACCGCGCGATCGCCAGGGCGAGCAGAAGGGCGAGAGGCAGGAAACGAGGATGCATCCAAGGCAGGGTTGCGATGGTGAGGGAAGCCAGGCCTAGAAAACCTGGATGCGTGGACACCATGCAGGCGAGCGTAGCGGCCACCGGCAACGTGGCCACCGAATCCGGGAACAGAGAATTCGCGTAGATGGGCAGGGGACTCCCAAACGTCGCCAGAAGAAACACGAAGTTAGCGGTCGTCAGGCCGAAGAGCGACCTTGAGACGAAGAACAGCAGGCCAACGACAAGGGCCATGACGAAGGAGACGATCGCGCGCGCGCCCGTGAAGCCGAGGAGAGCGTAGCCCGGAGCGATCAACGCCGGGAGGCCGGGAGCGTGGATCGCGTACAGCTTGTCTTTCGGAGACCTCGGCGCCGTGTGTGGTTCCAGAGGGGCGCTCGTGAACTTTGAAAAAGCGCGCCCGTCGAACTGGTTCTTCAGGTCGACATCGCCGTCCTGAAGAAGGCTTTCGGCGATCAGAAGATAGTGCGGCTCATCGCCCTGCGGTCCCGCCGGGCCCGGCAGATACCTTCCCACGAAGACAAAGAAGGCGAAGGAAATCAGCAAGACCACGGACGGCTCGAGCGTCTTTAGCTTCGAAATAAGGTCGCGCGAGGTCCAGCCCGCGAGGATCGCGAACAGCAGCACGAGGGTGTAGCCGGAGAAAAGCAGCAGCGGTGCGCCGAGACCGGTGGTCGCGGGTATCAGGGGAAGCAGCCCTGCGCTCATCCACAGAAACGGTCGCACGCTCACCAGGGCGCCCAGTCCCCAGACCGAAATAGCGGCCACCAGCGCGGTCACCGCCCGAACCAGCGAAGGGGATCCGGTCAGACCGTACCACCATCCATCTCCCTGCGGAGCCAGGTGGGCGTCGAATCCGGCCGCGATCAGGCCGATGGCCGTGGTCACGGCGGCGAGAAGGCGTGTTCGAGGCTCGGTCACGAAGGACGATTGTACTAATCGTCCTTGGCGGTTGCGGGGCACACGTCCCTAAAGGGACACGGCCGACACGCGGCGTGAGACGGTGTGGCGTCGAAGAAACCGCGCGATATCCGGTCCGCCACGTCCGCGATGGTTCGCTCGGTGGAAAGGGCCAGAGCCTCGGACGGAGAGAAGCCGCCGACGAGGCCAGACTCCAGAAAGCGCAGTTCGACTCTGGCCGGAAGAGTGCCGGTGGTCCGGAGATACGCAAGCGCGTAAATGGCGAGCTGGAGGCTTCCTTCGGCCCGGTGCTGCGCCTTGGCCAAGGTACCCACATCGCCGGTCTTGAAGTCGAGGATGGTGACTCCCTCCGAGGTCAAAACCACCAGGTCGTATCGGCCGATCACCCGGGTTCGGCCGACCGAGAACGAGAAATCCTCTTCCACCCCGGTTGGCTGCAGCGGGTTTTTCCGTTCCCCCTCGAAGAAGCGTGTCAGTGTCCGCTCGCCATCCTGGAGTCTGAGTTCTTCGTGCTCCCGAGACAGGAAACCTTCCGCGACCCAGGCCCGCCTGAAGGCGTCCAGGAGATCCTCGGCGGAAAAGGGGACGGCGGCCTGCCGGGCCTTGAACATTTCCTGGACGGCCTGATGGATGGCGCTGCCATAGACCACCCGGTGATGGGTCAAGAGGGGGATCCGGTTTCGATGGACAAACCTGTACTTCAAAGGACAGGTCAGATAGTCGTCGACCTGGCGAAACGAGAGTCTGAGAGGCGACGCCATGGCCAGCGAGAGACTTTCGGGCTCGCCGGAGACTGAAGTTTTGGAGGCCGCGATGGTTTCGAGGGGCGAGGATCTCGCGACCTTGGTCTGGGGCGAGGGGAGGTCCAGGGCTTCGATGACAAAGCGCGAAACCTTACGGGTGGTCCCAGCACCGTAGTCCTCGGCGGAGGTGAGGATGAGGTCGTCCTTGGCGCGGGTCATCCCCACGTAGAAGAGCCGTCGTTCCTCCATGAGATGGGCATCTCCGAGAGATATCTCGCTCTTGAGGAGCGAAGGGGGCAGGGGGAGGGGATCGCTGCGACGCCGCAGCGGGAACTTCTGGTCGACGCAACTGGCCACAAAGACCGTGCGGAACTCCAGGCCCTTGGCCTTGTGGACGGTCAGGATGTTGACCGCGTCCCCTTCCTCAACTTCGATGGCCGCCGGATCCTCGCCGGCCTCGCGCAGCAAGTCAAAGCGCGCGACAAACGCGGGGATGGTGTCGTGCTCGGCCACGACCGAGAATCCGCGCACGATCTCGAAGAAGCGGGCGATGTTCGCGACCTCCCGTTCATCTTTGGAGGACGACACCGCAGCCAGCCGGGCGAGGTACCCCGACTCCTTCAGGAATTCGTAAAGCGCTTCGCCGGTTCGCCGGTGCGCCATGCTTTTGACCCCGCGTTCGAGGTCGGCCACAAGTCTCCGTGCCGCCTCTCTCGACGGGCCCTTGATGGAGGCGAGGTCCTGGTTTCCTTCGAGCTCCCGCAAGACCTCGAGCAGGGGCCGGGTTTTCCTCGATGCGTACCTGGACAGGCGGGACAGGTCGATCGGGTCGAACGAATAGATGTCTGAAAAAGCGAGAGCCCATGCCGAGACCGAATCGTCCGGAGAAGCGACCAGCCGAAGAAATGCTATGAGGCTGCGGACTTCGGGGCGTTCAAACAGACCCCCCCCCCCGGAGAACCGATGGGGAATGCCGCGCAGGTTAAGAGCGCGCAGGAACGGATCGGCGTCGGCGTTGTTTCTGACCAGGATGGCCATGTCGCTCAGCGGGATGGCGCCTTCCCGCTGGAAATCCTCGATGCCTTTCGCCACCGCGTCCGCTTCGGCCGAGGCATTCGGAAACCGCCAGTGCGCCACCCGTTTGCCCGTTCCACGCTCGGCGATGAGCCTCTTATCCAGACCGGTCATGGCCTCAAGCCGGTGGGGATTGTTGTAGGCGATCAGCCGATACGCGGTATCGAGAATCTCCTGCGTGGACCGGTAGTTCTGACGAAGCACGACGCGCCTGGCCGTCTTGTAGAGCGAAAGAAACTGGATGAGATTCGCGGGGGCCGCGCCCCGCCAGCGGTAGATCGCCTGATCGTCATCGCCGACCACGGTGATGTTCGGGTGGCCTTCGCCGGCGATGAGCCGGATCAACTCCAGCTGGGCGTGGTTGGTGTCCTGGAACTCGTCGACCAGGATGTAACGAAAGCGCTTCCGCAGGCCCATCGCCACATCCGGTCTTTGGCGGAGGAGCTTCAAGGTCAAATGGATTTGATCGCCAAAGTCCACGAGCGCTTCGGACGCGAGTGCCATCTGCTGCGCTTGGAAGAATTCTGAGGCCTCGATCAGGTCAAGAGCCTGCTCCCGAAGAGCGTCGGCTTCGTCTCCCCCGGTCTCGCTTGCGCCGCGGAGTTGCTCCCGGGCGAACCCCAGGATGACCTCGGCCGAGAGGTCCTCATCCTTGGCCCGCGACGCAAACTCGACCAAAGTGGCGAGATGACGGCCGGGGTCGCCCAGCGGCCGAAACCGGACGAGGGGAAGAGAGAAAAGGCGCTCGCGCAAGAAGACAATTTCGTCGGCTCGGGAGAGAACCCGGAAGTCCGCCGGCAGCCCCGCCGCGAAGCCGTGCTCCCGCAGCATTCGATCGCCAAACGCATGGAAGGTGGCGATGAAGGTCTCGGTGTAACCGTACGGCACCAGCTGGTCCACCCGCTCCGACATTTCCCGCGCCGCCTTCTCCGTGAAGGTGAGGGCCAGAATCTCTTCGGGCCGGGCTCGCTTGGTCGTGATCAGATGTGCGATACGCCGTGTGAGGACCGTGGTTTTCCCCGTGCCCGCGCCCGCCACGATGAGCAGCGGGCCATCGCCATGAAGCACCGCGCCGCGCTGCGCCTCGTTCAGGCCATCGAGAATGATCTCTTCGCGCGTGCGCGCAGGTGTCTCGATCGCCGGCATGATTTCAAGACTAGCCGGACGAATG
>JANLWV010000498.1:0-8129 GCA_031364765.1 Vicinamibacteria bacterium | reverse complement strand
CTGGCCTGCGACCGTGAGCTCCGTTTCGATCCCGCGAAATTGAATGTGAACGGCGGATCGATAGCCCTCGGCCACCCCATCGGCTGCACGGGGGCCCGAATCGTGGTCACCCTGGTCCACGAAATGGCCCGCCGGAACGTCCGCTACGGTCTCGCCACTCTCTGCATCAGCGGAGGGATGGGACTCGCGGCGGCCTTTGAGCTCGTTTAGGCCTTCACCGGCGGTTTCCGGCCAGGGCCGGTTCTTTTGGATTACTATTCCACCGTGTCAGGAATGACTTGGTCGGCTTGGGTGATTTTTGGTCTCGGACTTCTCGTTTTTGAGATTCTCACCCCGGGTGGTTTTTTTACCGTCTTCTTCGGCCTCGCCGCGTTTGTGGTGGCCCTGCTGGTTCGGTTCGGCCTGCTCGACTCCGGCTCGTTTCAGTGGCTGCTCTTCGCGGTTTTGGGAACGGCGCTGATCGTGGTGCTGCGGCCCCTGGTGCGGCGGCGATTCGAGACGAACACGCCCAAGGTCGATCAGCTCGTCGCCCAGACCGCGATAGCCCTCGAGGACTTCGACGGGAATGGCCGGGGCAGAGTGGAACTGCGCGGCGCGTCGTGGAGCGGCGTCTATTCGGGTGCGGGAACCGTCGTCAAGGATGACCGCCTTCGGGTGACCAGGGTCGAGGGTTTGAGTTTGATGGTCGAAAAAGAGTAGGAGTCAATGCCATGGGTCTAGCGGTTCTCGTCTTCGTGATCTTCGTCTTCATCCTGTTCGTGAAGACGGCCATCGTGGTCCCCCAGCAGAGCGCTTTCATCGTGGAAAGGCTGGGTCGATACAGCAAAACGCTCGACGCCGGTTTCCACATCCTGGTGCCTTTCATCGAAAGCGTTCGCTATCGGCACACCCTCAAGGAGCAGGCGATCGACATTCCCGAGCAGGAGTGCATCACGCGCGACAACGTCATGGTGGGCGTGGACGGCATCCTCTACCTCAAGGTCCTCGACCCCGAGCGCGCCTCCTATGGGATCTCGAACTACCTTTTCGCCATCTCTCAGCTCGCCCAGACCACGCTGCGCAGTGAAATGGGCCAGATCGAACTCGATCGAACGTTCGAAGAACGGTCGCACGTGAACCAGCAGGTGGTGAGCGAAGTCGACAAGGCGTCCGAGGCCTGGGGGGTCAAGGTCCTGCGCTACGAGATCAAGAACATCAAGCCGCCCACGGACATCATCGCGGCCATGGAAAAGCAGATGCGCGCCGAACGGGAGAAGCGCTCAGTGATTCTGACCTCCGAGGGCGAGCGCGACGCCGCCATCAACTCCGCCGACGGTCAGAAGGCGCAGGTCATCAAGGCGTCAGAGGCTCGCCGGCAACAGCAGATGAACGAAGCCGAAGGCCAGGCGTCCGCGATTCGCGCGGTGGCGAATGCCCAGGCCGAGGCGATCACCGCCGTCGCGACTGCCGTGAAGCAGGCCGGTGGGTATGAGGCGATCCAGCTCCGGCTCGCCGAGCAGTACATCGCCCAGTTCGGCAACATCGCGAAGACGAGTACGACTCTCATCGTTCCGACGAACCTCGGCGATGTCGCGGGAACCCTCGCGACCGCCATGGCCGCGGTCAAGAAACTCGGCTGAGATTTCAGGTTTCCGCGTGAGTTTGGTCGCATCCGCCTAAAGCCTCGCTTGACACTGCGAGGTCCGTCGTGTCAGCCTCGCGACGACTAGCTTCGCGCTTTCTGCTGCGAAGCGTCGAGCGAGGCGGGTTTGTCATGAGAATAGAAACTGCTTTCCTTTCCCTGGTGGTGTCGGGCGCCCTGGTTGCGATCGCCTGCCAGTCGCGCCCCAACGCGTCCTCGGCGTCGCCCAGCGCGGCGACGGTGACGGATGGCGGGGCCACCGCCACCGTCTTCGCCACTCCGCAATCGTCTCCCATCGGCCCTCGCCCTTCGCCCGTCGGTCCTCGGCCCTCGCCGGTTGGTCCTGTTCCAGGGTTCCCGGGCGGTGCCACGCCCACCCCGACGCCGGGTACGACCCCAACTCCCGGAACCACTCCCACTCCCGGAACCACTCCCACCCCAACGCCAAGCCAGTGCCCGGTGGGTGTGCACGAGTACAGAGTGACCACTCCTTTTCCGACCAGCGGCGGAGGGAATGGGCCGCAAATCGCCATCAGCGATCTTCCAGGGTGCTTCGTGACCGCCGTGGAGACAATGTTCAGGGTTACGGCGACGGACCTAGCGGCGAGCACCGCGAGCGCCCAACTGGCGATCAGGCTGTTCATCGAAGGAACGCTCATTAGTGAGGGCCTGGTCGAGAATGTCGCGCTGACGGGCCAACAGATGGGAACGACGTGCTCCGATCTGATCTTCCGGGATGGCGGCGCGGCGTTCTCTTCGGCGACTCCGCCATATTCCGGGACGTTCAAGCCCTACGGGAATGTCCTCACCCCCAACGGCTCATTCGCCAACTATGTCGGCAAGTCGGCGAATGGTATGTGGAGCCTGCCCTTCTACCGGCTGCAGGCGCCCGTGACGGTTGAGTGCTGGACCCTTCGCCTGACCGTCTCGCGAACGGCTCCGACTCCTTCTCCCACGCCGTAAAGGGCGATACTTTTGGAGCGCGCGGTCTGAGATTCAGAGCTTTCCCCTAGCGCGCCCGGCGAGGAAAGTGGCCGACACCGAGCCGTTCGATCACGCGGTGATCCGAGCTGAGGGGTCGTGGCCCGGGACGTCAGCGGGCCTTGGCGCGGGTCAGGATGTAGTCTTGGTGAACGACGTTATCGGAATAGTAGGATTGCGCCAGAGCGTCGAATTCGGCCCGCACCGCCGCCAGTTTCTGCGGGTCACCGGAAAGCGACTCCACCAGTTTCTGCATCGGGCCCACGGACTTCTCCATGAACAGCCGATAGTGCTCGACGCTGAGTGCCGGGACGGTCATCGTGCCGCGGGCGAAGAAGGGCGCCTCGAAGCCCGCAGCCAGGCGCTCGGTGATGATGGCGGGGTTGCCCCACTGCGGAGGCGGCGCCGCGCCGGGCGGCGGTGGAGGCGAGTTACGGCCGACGAATGCGAACATCCGGCCGATGAAAAACTCCGGCGGCCACGTGGCGAACGCGACCCTTCCACCGGGCTTGAGCACACGGCGGATCTCCGCCACGGCCACGTCCGGCCGGGGAGCGAACATGTGCCCGAACTGGCTGACCACCACGCCGAATGACGCATCCGGATACGGCAGATTCTCCGCGTCACCCTCGGTCCACACCATGCCGTCGATCTTCGCGATCCGCGCGTTCTCACGGGCCTGTTCGAGCAGCTCCGGCGTGAGGTCGAGTCCGGTCACTCGCGCCCCCGCCCGCGCGGCGGTGATGGCCACCACACCGGTGCCCGTGCCGACGTCGAGGACGTCCTCGCCAGAAACGATTCCGGCGAACTTCACGAGTTGCCCGGCCACGGGAGTCGTGAACAGGGCGGTAGGCGCGAACGACGCCCACATCTCCCGGTGCCGCTTCTTGAGTTCTGCGAATGGATCCCGTTCGTTCATGAGGTTCGCCTCCGTTCTCTCCACGCCCGCGTGGACCGCGGAGAGCATAGCGCCGGAACGTCGCTCCGCGCCGGCGTCGAGCGACTACGAATCGCCTGATTTCTGGATGGCTCCGCTACGCGGCCCCCTCCACCGCAAAGTCGCTGGCGCTCGTTCCCCCTTAAATCTCAGGAAACGAGCAGCAGAACCGGGGTCTGGAGGAGGCGTTTCACTTCGGCGAGGAAAGTGGCCGACACCGAGCCGTCGATCACTCGATGATCCGAGCCGAGCGTGATCTTCATGCGGTGGCCGGCGCGGATCTGATCGTTCGCGCCCACCACGGCCTCCTTGCGGACGGTGCCCACGGAAAGGATCGCTGACCCCGGAGGATTGATGATCGCGGTGAATTCGTGGACGTCCATCATTCCGAGGTTCGAGATCGTGAACGTCGCGCCGGTGTACTCCTCGGGTTTCAACTTCTTGCTCTTAGCCCGCTCCGCCAATGCGCGCACTTCAGAAGCGATCGTGGCGAGAGGCTTCTGATCGGCGAACTGAACCACCGGGGTGATGAGTCCATCGGGCAGGGCGACGGCGATACCCACATGCACGTCGCCATTCAGAACGATCGCCTCTGCCGAGCCGTCGGCGGCAGGCGCCCACGATGCGTTCACTTGGGGAACGGCGCGAAGGGCCAGAGCGCAGGCGCGGACGATGAAGTCGTTCACGCTGATCTTCTCGCCCGCCTCCTTGAGTTGCGCGCGGAGATCAACGGCGCGGTCCATGTCGACGTCAACCGTGACGTAGAAGTGCGGCGAACTGAACATGCTCTCGGACAGGCGTTTCGCGATGGTCTTCCGCATGCCGGAAAGAGCCAGGGTCTGCGAGACGCCGGGGGTCACCACGACGGACGGCACGGGCCGTGAGGCCGATGCCGGCGGAGAACTTGAGGCGCGCAGAGCGGCGGGGACAAACGCCTCCACGTCGCGCTTCACGATTCGCCCCCCCGGGCCCGATCCAGGGATTTCTTCGATGTGAAGTTGCTTCTCCGCCGCGACCTTCTTCGCCAGAGGCGAGGCCTTGATGCGACCGCCGCCCTGGGAGAGCACGGCTTGAGGGGCAGCGGGCGCGTCAGCGACGGGACCTGGTTTAGGAGGGGGAGCCGCCGGCTTGGGCGCTGCGGGAACCGGTGCAGCCGTAGCTGCGGGAACAGGAGCCGCTGACGCGGGTGCGCCTCCTGAGGCCGGTGCCGCGGCTTGCGGGGCAGGCGCTGTCGGCGTCGTGTTGCCTCCGCGTTCCTTCTCAGCCTGAGCTTCAAAAGCCGAGATGTCTTCGTCTTTCCCCGCGATGACCGCGATAAGACCGGCGACCGGAGCCTTCGAACCGGCCTTCACAAAGATGCGACGCAGCACCCCCGCGGCCAGCGCTTCCATCTCCATGTTGGCCTTGTCGGTTTCGACTTCGGCCAGAACGTCGCCGACCTTGATGGTGTCCCCTTCGTTTTTGCTCCACTTGACGATGAGACCCTCCTCCATCGTGGGGGAGAGTTTTGAAAGGACAACCTTGGTGGCCATGGTCTTCCTCCTGGCTACGCCAGAACCTGTTTCACGGTAAGGGCGATCTTCTCGGGCTGGGGCACGTACAGCTTTTCCAGAACCTTCGAATACGGCATGGGCACGTCAGGGGCGTTGACGCGCAGGACCGGCGCATCGAGATAGTCGAAGCACTCGCGTTGCACACGGTCGGAGATGTAGGCCCCCACACTCGCTTGCGGCCACGCCTCCTCGACGATCACGCAGTGGTTGGTCTTTCGCACGGATTCGAAAATCGGCGCTTCGTCGAGCGGACGAATGGTCCGCGGATCGACGACCTCGCACTCGATGCCTTCCCTGGCCAGGATGTCGGCGGCGAGCAGCGACTGGTAGCACATCCGGCTCCAGGCCACGATGGTGACGTGCTGCCCGGTCCGCTTCACCTCCGACAGACCGATCGGAATAATGAAGTCCTCGTCGGGCACTTCGCCCTTGAGGTTGTAGAGAACTTCATTCTCCATGAACACCACCGGGTTGTCGTCGCGGATCGCGGCCTTCAGAAGGCCCTTCGCGTCTTTGGGAGTGGACGGCATGATGACGACAAGGCCGGGGACGTGGGCGAAGTAGCTTTCCAGGGACTGTGAATGCTGGGCGGCCACCTGAGCGGCCGCACCCGATGGCCCGCGCAGGACCATGGGGCAGCGTATCTGACCGCCCGACATGTAGCGGTACTTCGCCGCGTGGTTCACCATGATGTCGAGGGCGAGCATCGAGAAGTTGAAAGTCATCATCTCGGCGATCGGCCGCATCCCGACCCAGGCGGCGCCTACGGCAACTCCCGCAATCACCTCTTCGGAGATGGGCGTGTCGCGCACGCGCCAGTCGCCGAACTCCTGGACCAGACCGGCGGTGATCTTGTAGGCGCCCTGATAGTGAGCGACTTCTTCACCGATCAGAAAAACCTTCGGATCCCGCTTCATCTCCTCGCGCATCGCCTGGTTCAGGGCTTCACGCATCGTAATCATCGCCATGGGGTTATCCCTTCACCGTCGAAACGTGAGGGGGATAGACGACGGGAACACGGTCATCGGGGAGCGAGCGTTCCCAGGCGGGATCCTTCTCGACCGCGCGCCAGTTAAGGGTTGGCGTCTTCACGTAGATGTCTTCGTACATGTATTCGGCGGGCGGCCAGGGGCTTTCTTCTGCAAACTTGATGCACTCATCGACTTCGAGCATGACGTCCTTGTCGATGGCTTCCAAAGTGGCGGTTGTCGCGACCTTCTGTTCAAGCAGGAACAGGCCGACGCGCGCGATGGGGTCCTTCTCATGCCACTTCTCGACTTCCTCCTTGCTTCGGTACTTGCCGGGATCGGACATCGAGTGGCCGCGGTAGCGGTACGTAATGACTTCGACGAACGTAGGCTTCTTGTCCTTGCGCGCGCGTGCGAAGGCGTCCGCGAAGGTGTCGCGCACCTGGAAGACATCCATACCGTCGCAGGGCAGATGAATCATTCCGTAAGCGGCGCCGCGCTCATGGAGTGCGGTGACGGCGGAGGCGCGTTCGACCGACGTGCCCATGCCGTACATATTGTTCTCGACCACGAAGACCACGGGCAGATCCCACAAGGAGGCGACGTTCATGGCTTCGTGGAAGGCGCCTTCATTGATCGCGCCGTCGCCGAAGAAACAGACGACGCACTGATCGGACCCGCGCATTCGAATCGCGTAACCGATGCCGGCCGCGATGGGGATATGGCCTCCGACGATGCCGTCTCCGCCGAAGTTGCCGTTCGGGATGTCGTAGAAGTGCATCGACCCGCCCTTGCCGCGCGAGATTCCGGTGGAGCGGCCCATGAGTTCGGCCATGAGCGGCTTAGGATCGGCGCCGCGGGCCAGGGTGTAGCCGTGATCGCGATACGCGCCGAGGAAGTAGTCGTCCTTGCGCAGGAGGCTCATGATCCCGCACGCGATCGCCTCCTGGCCGATGTAGAGGTGGAGGAAGCCGCCGATCTTTCCTTCGACGTAGACCTGCTGGGCCCGCTCCTCGAATCGACGGATGAGGAGCATCTGGCGATACACGCGCAGAGCCTCGGTCCTTTCAAGGGGAGGCGCTCCTTTTGAAGGCTTGCCCGCGGCGGCTGGGGCAGCGGCCTGGGTCTTCGTCGCCGAAGAGGCTTTCGCGGGGGCGGGTTTCGCGGGAACGGATCGACCGCGGGTCTTCGTTGGGGCGGGTTTCTTTGACATTGGCAAACGCATCGTTATACCCGTGCTTGAAGGGCGCAGTCAATCTTTAGGCAAAGGGGGCCGGACACGAACCCGGCCCCCCTTGCAACCCCCCGGCCTTCGCTCGGCGAGTGTCTTGACGTTCGAATCGCCTGAGTGACAAACGAGCGCCAGCGACTTTGCGGTGGAGGGGTCCGCGAAGCGGAGCCATCCAGAAATCAGGCGATTCGAGAGCGGTGTCGCCGGGCTTCGGCCTTGTGTGGCGGGCAGAGGGCCGGACACGGACCCGGCCCCCCTGGACTCCCGAAGACTACGAGCCGGTCGCAGATCAGAGGCCGCGGTGCGCGTATCGCTTTATGGCCGCCAGCGTTCGCTCGATCTCGGCCGGAGAGTTGTAGAAGTGCGGCGAGAGGCGCAGGCCCGGCCGGTCGGTTCCGAGCCGGGTGGCGCTCACGATCTTCTCGTTCGCATAAAGCGCCGCCTGAAGCCTCGTGGGATCGAGATTGCCAGCCTGGAACGACACCACCGCGTGCGATCGCGTTCGATCCGGGTGAGTCCAGACCTTCACGCCGTCGATCTTCGAAAGGCCTTCGATGAGAGCGCCGGAGAGCTCGAGGGCCCGCGCTTCGATGGCGCCCCGGCCGATGGTCGCGCGGAAGCGCAGGGCCTCGCCGAAACCCAGAATGGCCGGCTCGTCGCGCTGGCCAAACCCCTCCGCTCGAGCCGCGAGTTCGGTGGCGCCGGGGTAGGCGCTGATCACGCTCGGCCAGAAACGGCTCTGGACATCCTTGTGGACGTAAAGAACGCCGATTTCCTTCGGGCCACACGCCCACTTGTGGGCGCTGCCGCTGTAGAAGTCGGGCTGCATGAGGGAGAG
>JANLWV010000473.1:0-3315 GCA_031364765.1 Vicinamibacteria bacterium | reverse complement strand
CCTCCAGTCGGACCCTGACCTTGCAGGGCTGGAGGTCGAACTCGCTGCGGGCGAGAAGCGCGAATTTCGCCTCCGGTCAGCAATCGAGAGCGTCCGCGGGCATTACGATTTTATCCTCCTCGACACCCCTCCCAGCCTCGGCTTGCTCGCCGTGAACGCCCTAACGGCGGCGGACTCCGTGCTCGTACCCATCCAGTGCGAGTACTTCGCGTTGGAGGGACTCGGCGCCTTCCTCGGCACCCTTGAACGCATTCGGGCGTCCCTCAACCACCAGGTAGCTCTTGAAGGCGTTCTTCTGACAATGGCCGATGAGCGAACAAACCTTTCCCAGCAGGTCTCCGCCGACGTGCGCTGTCATTTAGGCGAGCAAGTCTTCAAGACGGCGATACCCCGGAGTATTCGCCTGGCCGAAGCGCCCAGTTTCGGAAAACCAATTCTGCTTTACGACATAAAGTCAAAAGCGTGCGAGTGCTATCTGAACCTGGCCCGCGAGGTGCTGGATCGTTCGCAGAAGAGTGGTCCCCGATGAGCGTGAAACGAATGGCCCTCGGCAGGGGTCTCTCGGCCCTCATTCCTCAGGCGCAGAACCCGGTCTCAACCGGCGCTACGCAAGCTCGAACTGCGGGCTCCGAGTCCTTGGTGCCCCTGTCGCTCATCGACGTGAATCCTTCACAGCCCAGAACCACCTTGCGTCCAGAAGCGCTCGAGCAACTTTCGCGGTCGATCCAGGAAAGCGGAGTGATTCAGCCGATTCTGCTTCGCCCCGCCGCGAATGGACGCTTTCAGATTATCGCGGGCGAGCGGCGCTTTCGGGCGGCGTTGAAGCTTGGACTCTCAACCATTCCTGCAGTGGTCAGGCCGGTCGCCGATAACCGGGTTTTGGAATTCGCGCTGGTCGAAAATATACAGCGCGAGAACCTGACACCGATCGAAGAGGCACAGGCGCTACGGAGATTGCAGGATGAGCTTGGCCTGACTCAGGAAGCGCTGGCGGGGAAGGTTGGGAAGGATCGCGCGACGGTGGCGAATACGCTTCGGCTATTGCGTCTCCCGGCCGAGGTTCGAGAAGAATTGCAACGGGGCACGCTCTCCGCGGGACACGCCCGCGCGCTGCTCGCCCTCGAAGATCAGGCGGCGCTTCGGGAACTCGCCGCGCAAGCCATCAAGCAAGGGTGGTCGGTGCGCCAGGTCGAGGCTCGGGTTCGGGCGGCCAGAAGTCCGAAGACGCCGAAAGGCCGAAGGGCGGATGCGAACACGCGTGCCGCCGAAGAGAAGCTGCGCACCAGGCTTGGGGCTCGGGTTGAGATCCATCGAAAGCGCGGCAAAGGCGAGATCCGGATTGCCTTCGACAGCGAAACCGAGCTGAACCGTATTTACCTTTGGATTGTCCGAGGCTAATCGCCGATGTCGCGCCAACCGTTTTTCTCCGAGAACCTCAATGGTTTTATCGACCAGGGCACCGAGTTTGTGGGCGAGCTCCGGTTTCGCGACACCTTTCGGATTGACGGGATCGTCCGCGGCCGAATCGTTTCCGACAACATGCTTGTGATTGGGGAACACGGCCTCGTGGAGGCCGAAATCGATTGTGGCGTCGTCTCGATCAGGGGGCGAGTCCGCGGACACGTCCGGGCTCGCGATCGGATAGAGATTCTGGCCGGCGCGCATGTGGAAGCTACCCTGGACTCGCCCCGCCTGGTCGTCGAAGAAGGAGCCAGCCTCGCCGGGCAGACCGATGTGGGGACCAAGGACCTTTAATACAACAAACGATACAAGTATGACCGACGACCGACAAAGGATTCTCAGGCTCACCGAGCGAGTCAAGAGCGCTGGTTGAGCGAGCAAGCTCGGCCCCGCCGAACTCGCCCAGGTTCTGGGCGAATTGCCTCGCCTCGACGACCCCCGGGTTCTCGTCGACTACCGAACCGGCGACGATGCGGGAATCTATCGCCTCGACAACGGCACCCTTCTGGTTCAGACCGTGGACTTCTTTACGCCCGTGGTGGACGACCCGGAGGAATACGGGGCGATTGCCGCCGCGAACGCGTTGTCGGATGTCTACGCCATGGGTGGCCGGCCGATCACCGCCCTGTCTATTGCCGCTATACCGGACAAGGATTTCCCCCCGGAATGGACCGCGGCCATATTCAGGGGCGGGGCGGCAAAGCTTAAGGAAGCCGGCTGTGCGCTGCTCGGCGGTCACACCGTCCGTGACCCCGAGATCAAATTTGGATATGCGGTCACCGGGATTGTTGAAGAGGCTGCGCTCTTGACCCTTGCGGGCGCCCGGCCCGGCGACATCCTGGTTTTGACCAAACCTCTTGGCACCGGGGTCATCGCCACCGCGCAAAAGGGCGGGCGAGCCTCTGAAGAGTCGGTTCGTGCTTCCGGCGCCAGCATGTCGCGGCTGAACCGAATCCCCGCGGAGATCGCCCGGCGATACAACGCCCGCGCGGCCACCGACATCACGGGCTTCGGCCTGATCGGACACGCGCTCGGCCTGGCCCGAGAAAGCCGGGCCGGGCTCGAAATCGAGGTTCCATCGCTGCCCCTGCTTCACGGAGCGCTTGAACTCGCCGAAAACAACCAGTCCGCGGGACTCAAAGCCAACCAGAGGCAGTTTTCGGCCCTGGTGGATCACCGAGGCACGGTGCCCGGGGACCTGCTCACCTTGGTCTACGACCCGCAGACATCAGGCGGCCTCCTTCTGAGCGTGCCGCCAGACCGCGCCGACGCTCTGCTTCTTGAACTCGAGGTGGCGAGGAGGATTGGCCGGGTCACGGCCACAAACCCAGGCAGAATCCTCCTTCTCGCGTGATATCCTGACGAGCAAGCGTCCGAAGAGTATGGGCCGTCCCCAATGGACGCGCGTTGGCGTCCCAAAGCTCACCGAAACCGCGCGATGAGCGCGCCAGTTCCCGAGAAAACGTCACTCCAAGCTTGAACGACACTCAGTCCGCAAGGCGCTACGCCCGAGCCATTTTCGAGACTGCGA
The DNA here is from genome assembly GCA_031364765.1 of Vicinamibacteria bacterium. Classification (GTDB taxonomy): domain Bacteria; phylum Acidobacteriota; class Vicinamibacteria; order Fen-336; family JAGNNV01; genus JAGNNV01. Next base: position 323 of record JANLWV010000473.1, on the reverse strand, counting down.
CCCACACGCTCGCGGTGCGCGACGACCTCGTGGCCGTGGTCGGTGCGCTGAAAGCGAATCCGGCGCTTCTGGAAGCCCTTTCGAACCCAGGCGTCCCGGCTACCAACAAGAAGGCAGTCTTCACCGCCGTATTTCAAGACCTTTCCGCGCCTCTGCCGCGTCTGTTTGAAATGTTGATCGACGGATCGCGGATGCACATCCTGCACGAGATCGTCCGCCGCTATCGCCACGAATGGAACGCGCGAAACAACGTTCACGCGGCCAGAGTCTTTACCGCGATCGAACTTGACGAGGACACCCGACAAGGGGTGCAGAAAGCCCTC
>JANLWV010000501.1:0-8866 GCA_031364765.1 Vicinamibacteria bacterium | reverse complement strand
GCTTTGTTGGTGGCCGCCTTCTACACCTCGCTCGGCGGCAAGCCGCTCTTCGGCAAGGCCCTGCTCGATGATTGATTCCAGCCGATGTGCAAGGGGAGAAGGCACTTGCTCCCGCAAGGCGTAATTCCATTCGCTGTGCTCGGGAGGGCTCCGTTCGTCACCGGGGCATGAAGACCCGGCGCGCCGGGTACCGGTGCTGAAGGGAGCTTCCTCCTTACCGATTCGAGATAAACTCGGAATCGGTAAGGAGCGACATGAGCACGAGCACGACGACCTTGACTTCCAAGGGGCAGATCACCCTGACGAAAGCCATCCGGGATCGCCTCGTCCTGAAGAAGGGCGACCGCTTGCGCATCTCGGTCAGCCGGGATGGGTCGCTGACCCTTAGGCGTGAGCAGGAGCCGCCCCTTGAGGACGCCTACGGCCTCCTTCACCGGCTCGCCCGTCGCAGACCGGCGTCGGTTTCTCAAATGCGCGCAGCGGTGCGGGAACGGGTGAGACGGAAGGCCTCGGGAGAGCGATCTTGATAGCGCTCGACACGAACGTGCTGGTCCGGTTTCTCGTACGCGACGACGAGGGCTTCACGCTGCTGTAGTCAGTACGAGGCGGCCGGTCTCACGGATTCGTCGGCGCTCGAATCGCGATAGGAGATCCTCCGGAAGATCGGGGGCGGCTAACATGGCTGCAGTTTCAGGGGAGGTTGAATGCCGTCACCCGAGGACTCGAGCACAGCGATTCGCCCATCAAATGAGACGGATGCTCGGCCCGCCGATGCGCGCGGCGATTCCACCGTACGCTTCACTCCCGGCACGCTGCTCGCGGGTCGTTATCGAATCGTCTCCCCGTTGGGCAAGGGCGGCATGGGCGAGGTCTACCGCGCTGATGACATCCGCCTCGGCCAGCCGGTTGCCCTGAAGTTCCTTTCCGCGGCCTTTGCGGCGGACTCCGGCCGGATAGAGCGCCTGGTCGATGAGGTGAGGGTCGGCCGCCAGATCTCGCATCCGAATGTCTGCCGTCTTTACGACATCGCCGAAGCGGAGGGTCACCACTTTCTGGTGATGGAGTATGTCGATGGAGAGGACCTCGCTTCTCTGTTGCGCCGCATCGGACGTCTGCCGGGGGACAAGGCTCTCGACATCGCGCGTGGCGTGTGCGCAGGCCTCGCGGCAGCTCACGATAAGGGCGTGATCCACCGCGACCTGAAGCCCGCGAACGTGATGATCGACGGCCACGGCCACGCCCGCATCGCGGATTTTGGCCTCGCGGCACTGGCGAGTGGGGGCGGCGTCGCCGACATGTCGGGCACGCCGCAGTACATGGCGCCGGAACAACTGACGGGCGGAGGCGCGTCGTTACGCAGTGATGTCTACGCGCTTGGCCTGGTCTTGCACGAGATGCTGAGCGGGAAGCGGGTGTTCGAAGCGAAATCTCTCAGCGAACTGCGCGCCCTCCATGCGGAGACGAAGCCGCTGAGTCTTTCAAGCGGCGCCAAGGACATCGACCCCGGTCTGGAGCGCGTGATCCTTCGTTGTCTCGCCCGCGATCCGAAAGACAGGCCTGAGTCGGCGCGCACCGTCCTCGGCTCCTTGCCGGGGGGCGATCCGCTGCAGGCAGCACTCCTCGCGGGCGAGACGCCGTCTCCCGAAATGGTGGCGGCCGCCTCCAAGGTAGGCGACCTGCGGCCGTCTGTCGCCTGGGCAGGTCTCATCCTCGGCCTGATCGGGCTTCTCCTGGTCGCCGGCCTGTTCGAGCGCGCAATGCTCTATCACGTGGCCCCGCTGACGAAACCCCCCGAGGCCCTAGTCGAACGCGCCAAGGAAGTGTTGAATCGCCTTGGCTACCGGGAAACTCCAGCGGATAGCGCCTACGGCTTCGAGGTTGACCGTGAGGCAGTGAGTCACGTCAAGCGGCAGCACGTCTCGCCCGACTGGTGGCGCAGCCTCGGCGCAGTCCGGCCGGGGCCGTACCGTTTCTACTACCGCCAGAGCCAAGCATTGCTCTGGTCGCGGAGCTGGACCCTGACGAACCTCGGAGTGGGTCCGGCCGAATTGGGCCGCGTGACTCGAAGGGATCCGCCGCCGAACACGCCAGGCATGACCGAGGTGGTACTCGATGCGCAGGGACGCCTCGTGAGTTTCCTCGCGGCGCCGCCGCGCGTCGATGTTTTGTTCGATCCAGGGACCGAACCGAATTGGCCAATCGCCATCGCTGAAGCGGGCTTCGATCCCGCCGGGCTTCGCCCTGCAACACCGCGGTTTGCGGCCCCGGTCGACTCCGACCGCAAAGCGGCATGGGATGGAGTCAACCCGGAGGATGCTGGCGCTGCCCTCCATTTTGAGGCGGCCTCTTACCGCGCGCGGCTGGTGTACTTCGAAGTGCGGGGACCTTGGATGGAGCCACGTAGCAACCCGTCTTCAATCCTGGCCGGCGTGACAATTGGCGTCTTCATACTCGCGATCGGCGGGGGCGTCGCTCTGCTCGCGAGACGCAACCTGCGGCTCGGGCGTGGCGATCGTCGAGGAGCGTTTCGACTGGCGACCTTCGGCTTTGTAACGCTGACTTTCGCCCACCTCTTCCACGTGGACCACACCAGCGAATGGCTTCCGGAGCTCCATCTGATCCTTCAGATCGTGAGTCAGGCACTGTTGATGGGGACCTGTGCCTGGCTCACCTACATGGCGCTGGAACCGGCGGTGCGGCGGCGCTCGCCGGAGACGCTCATCTCATGGAGTCGCCTCCTCGCCGGCCGTTTCCTGGATCCGCTGGTGGGCCGTGACGTGCTCCTGGGCTTGCTGGCCGCACTGGCCGGCATCCTGGTTTTCCCTTTGGCTCGCCAGATGCCCGCATGGTTCGGACAGCCTCCGATGAATCCGCTGAGCCTCCCCACGACCATGGCCACCCTGAGCGCGCCGTGGCATATCGCCTACGCCTTTTTCCTGAGTCCGGTGGTCGCCTTGGTCCAGTCGCTGGTGGGGCTCTTCTTGCTTTACCTGCTTCACGCTTTGGTCAAGCGAGCCTGGGTGGCTCGACTCCTGCTCTTCGTCGGCTGGATCGCGATTATCGCCGCCCTGACCCGGCAGGATTCCGGCGAGACCGTCCTCCTTGCCGGGACTCTCGTCATGATGGGGACATTCGGGGCGGTCTGGGTGGCGCTGCTGGTCCGCTTCGGCCAGCTCTCGTCGACAGTTTTCATATTTACGTTCGACATGCTCGTCGTGTACACCCCGCTCACCCTTGACTGGTCGGCCTGGTACGCCGGCCGTTCCTTCGCCGTACTCGGTTTCTTCGCCGCGTTGTTGATCGCCGCTTTCTACACTTCGCTTGGCGGCAAGCCCCTCTTCGGCAAGGCGCTGCTTGATGACTAAGCGGGGCACAGGAACGGGAGTGGGCCGCTTGGCTAGGGGGTTGGCCAACCGGACGGCGATCGAGACGCGCCTGGCCGAGGCCCGCGAACGGCTCAACCCGCGCCGGCGTCGCCTGGTCCAGGCCACGCTCGAAAATCCCGACGAGACCTTCTTCCTGTCTGCCCGGGCCCTGGCGCGCCGCTACAGGGTGGACCCCGCCACCATCGTGCGGACGATCCAGGCCCTGGGCTATCGGCGCTACGCCGACTTCGCGGCCGACCTCAGGGAGCATTTCGTCGCGCGCTTGTCGCCTTACCGCATCCTGGAGGCGTCGACGCGCGAGAAGCGCAGCCTCGTCGACCACTTGCGCCACAGCCTCGACCGGGACATGGGCAACTTGAGCCGCTTGCGCTCAGGCTTCGACCCCACGAAGGTCGTGGAGTTGGCGCGCCGCATCCATCACTCCCGGCGCATCGTGGTGATCGGCGTCGACTTGGCGGCGACGCTGTCCAGGTTCCTGGCGTACGGTCTGTTGCCCCTGGGCTTCGATGCCCAGGCGCCCGAGGGCAGCGCCGGCAACGTCCAGCACCGAGTCCGACTTCTGAACTCCCGCGACTTGCTCATCGCGATCAGCTTCGGCCGCTGCCTCCGGATCACGGTCGAGGCGCTGCTGCACGCGCGCGCACGCGGCGTACCGACGTTCGGGATCACCGACAGCGATACCACACCGATCGCCCGCCACGCCGATGCCTCCCTGCTGGCCTCGACCCTCGGTTCCACTTACACGGGCTCCTACGTGGCGCCGATGGCGGTGTTGAACGCCGTGCTGCTGGCGTGCTCCCAGCTCACGCCCAAGCGCTCACTGCTGCGGCTGCGCCAGACCGAGAAGGAATACCTCGCCGGTCCGCGCTGGTACGACCAGGCCGAGGCTGGGGCGGCGAACGGCCCACGGCCCCGCCGATCCCGGGGCAGAGTCTGCGCGTGACGAACAGGAAGAAGTCGTGGACGCGCGCGCGATCTGGGCGATTACGCGCTCCCGAACCTCCACCTCCCGGTCCGAGGACTTGACGAAGACTGCAATCGCCACGGGTACCCTGCATCACTCGCTGCATTAGCCACGCTTGGTCAGCGGACTGCTGCCTCGGGGCCGAGCTTCCGGATCGTCCAGATGCCGACGCTGAGCACCGGTAGGATGAACAACACGATGAACGCGTAGGCGAGCAGGCCATAACCCTTCGCGATCAGCGCCACCAGCCCCACGGCGGACGCGGCGTACACGGACACGACCATGATCCCCACTGCGAGCGCGGGGCGCAGGCTTCGAGGCATGGGGCGCTGCCGCTCTTCGTACGCTTTCGCCACCCGTTCGTTGATGGCGTGGAGCATGGCGACACCGGTGTCCACCAGGGTCAGCAGGACCGCGATCTGGAACGCCCACTCGAACCACGGCGCTTGCAGCTTGGCCAGCAGGAAGGCCGAGGGCAACGTCACGGCGCCGATCTCGTCGTAGTAGCCCATCATCGCGACGTAGAACACCACACCCGGCAACATGCCGAGCGGGCCGGCCAACAGGCCTGCCACCACCGCCTCACGCCGGCAGCTCAGATGACGGATGCAGAAGAAAACGGCGGGGATGGTCGCCACGTTGTAGCCCGCGTAGGTGACCCCGGCCATGAACCAGCGATGCCCGACAGGTTCGGCGGCAAAGCTGACCGCGATGCGGTCGCCGAACGCAAGCAGGCTCCAGACCGCGAACACGATGTAGACGACGTAGAGATAGCCCACCGACAGCGACAGGAACTTCTCGATGGCCGCGCTGCTGTAAAACAGTATCAGGCCTACGCTCGCGATCATCCCCAGGGAGCCCACCAGTTTCGGGAGCCCGAACAGGCTATGGACGATCTCTCCTGCCGCCGCTCCCATCACCGCGATGACGATGATGGTCAACAGGAGGTAGGCGATCTCGAACAGAAACCAACCGCGCCCGAGCAGCAGCTTGAAGAAGGACCGGTAGTCGTACGAGCGCGTACGACGGGCCAGTTCGAAACTGACCGCCAGAACCGCGCTCCACACCAGCATGCTCACCGCCATTCCCAGCAGGCCGCCCCAAGGTCCGGCCGGGAGAAAGAACTCCACCAGCTCGCGCCCGGTCGCATAGCCTCCGGCGATTACCGCCGCCTCGAACACGAAGCCAGGGAGCAGATAGCGTCTGAAGAAGTCGTTCAAGGTTCCACCTCGGGGTCATCGTTCGACGCGCCTTCCAACAAGCTGGAGTCCCGGCCGGCGAGGTGCCGATCGAAGAAAGCCCGGACATAGGCGTTCATGATCTCAAGCGTTCGCAGCACATGGCTCCCCGAATCATGTGCTCGTTGTCCTTGAGAACCAAGATCGCGCTGGCAAAGCTGTGCCGAATGACCGGCGCAACACCGGAAGGTGCTCCAAGGCGGCCCCCGACGCGTCTTAGAATTCGGTCCCCAGGTTTCATGCTGGTTTCGTCATCCTGAGTCACCGTGTTCGGGGCATCGGTGGGCTTCGCAATCAGGAGGTCGGGGGTTCGACCCCCCGCGGCCACCAACGTCGAAGCGATTCACTTCCGCGGCGTCGGCCTGAAGTCCAGATCCTGGTAGTCGAAGCTGAAGTCCGCGAGCGGCGAGACCGCGCGCATGCTGATGCGGTCGATGCTGCCATCCGCCTTCAACGCGAAGGTCACGTAGGCCGGTTCGATCAGGGGGTCGCGCCAGTCGACGCGGAACGTGTCGTACTGCCAATGCGTCAGCGCGCCCGACATGCCGGGGGTCTGCTTGAATTCCAGGGTCAGCTGGCCGTCGCGGTGCGCGATCGCAATCGGCCCGTACCAGGCATCGGCGAACTCGCCGGCGTAGCGCTGGAGCGGCAGCGATGGGCCGGCTCGCGCCGGCGCGCTGGTCTGCTGCTTCAGGAGCGCCACCCCCCGCTCGTCGCGCTGGCGCACCACCTCTTGCCAGGCCGCCCCCCAGTCGTAGCGAGGCTGATCGAGATAGTGATCGAGCAGCTCGTAGGCGATGCCCAGCGCGGCTTCGCCGTCTTCGCAGTTGATCGCCACTGAGAAGCCGACGTTGCGATCGGGTACCAGCACGACGATCGCCTGCGCGCCGAACACAGCGCCGCTGTGCATGACGAGCCTGCGGCCGCGATAGTCCCGCTCCATCCAGCCGAGAGCGTAGCCGTTCCACTGCGGCGTCGCCGCCGCGGTGGGACCCGGCGAAGGGGCGATGGGCAGGTGCACGCGCGGCGTCCACATCTGGCGCGACGCCGCTTCGCTGAACAGGCGTCCCGGGCCTTCGGGGAGCGCGCCGCGCGCGAGCTGGATCGCGATCCACCGCCCCATGTCGTTGGCGCTGGCCGCCACGCCCCCGGCGGGCGCAGCATTCGCACCCAGCTCGGGATCGAACTCGGCCTGGCCGCTGTCGTCGAGCGAGCGCTGCGTGCCCATGCCGTGCATCGGGCCGTCGCGGCGCGCGTGTGGCCAGGCGCGGTTGCGCGTGCGCCGGCGAAAGGCGCGGTCGGAGGTCGCCGTGTGCATGCCGGCGGGGACCAGGACGTCCTCGCGCATGAAGCGCTCCCAGCTCTTGCCGCTGACTTCCTCGATGAGCTGGCCGGCGACGAGGTAGAGCACGTTGTCGTAGGCATACCCGCTGCGGAAGCTCGTGGCGGGGCGGATGTATCGGAGTCGCCGCACGGTCTCGGCGCGACTGAGCGTCGAGCGCGGTACGAACATCAGATCGCCGGCGCCGAGACCGAGGCCGCTGCGATGCACGAGGAGATCGACCAGGGTCATCTCGCGCGTGACCCACGGGTCGTACATCTGGAACCACGGAATCCGATCGGTCACCTTGTCGTCCCAGGCGATCTGGCCGCGATCCACCAGGACGGCCAGAGCGGCGGTCGTGAAAGCCTTCCCGACGGAGCCCAGCTGGAAGATCGTGTCGGCGTCGACGGGCGCGTCCTCGCCCAGCCGTCGGACCCCGTAACCCCGCGCGAGGGTTACCTTGCCGTTCTCGACGATCGTCACCGCGAGGCCCGGGACGCCGACCGCGGTTCGGATCTGCTCGACACGGGCGTCGAACCCCGCCGGCGCGTCGGCGCGCGCCACGCCGGTGAGACACCAGGTCGCAGCCGCGAACGTGGCCGCTCGGGACACCCGCAGCATGGCGGGCGCTATGAACCCCAGAAGCGCGTGCCGATGGACACTCCAATGGTCCTGGGCCGGATGAGGCCCAGGCCGAGCGCGCCATTGGGAAGCGGGCCGGCCGTACCGAGGGACGTGACGCCCATCTCGTTGGTCAGGTTCTTTCCGTAGAGTTCGAAGGACCACCGACCGACGTAGGCGCCCGCACGAAGGTTCAAGGTCGTGAAGCTGGGAACCTCGCGAATGCTGCTGTTGGCCGCCCGGTTGTTGAACTGGGCCGTTCGTTCGCCGGTGTAACCCAGGCTGCCGCCGACATAGGCCCGCGAGTTGCCCTTCACCGTCCATTCGTAGTCCCCGTTCAGCCCGAGGCTCCATTTCGGCACGAAGGGCAGCGGATCGCCGTCCTTCCCGCCGACCACGGGGTCGGTGTCCTGCGTCAGCTGGGCGTCCGTATAGGCTCCGGTCAAGGACAACGCCAGGCCACTGGCCGGAAAGACGCTGGCCGCAAGCTCCAGACCCTTGGTCACCGCGGTTCCACCGTTGCCGTTGATCCCGAAGTTGTTCACGATCAGGAACAGTTGAATATCCTCCCAGTCGGTTTGGAAGGCGCTCAAATCGACGGAGAACTTGTCGGCGGGCCGGCCCCCCGCTTTGAGACCCAGCTCGTAGCTGGTCAAGCGGTCCGAGTCGTAACTTCTCGGGATGTCCGGCGGCGCCGCCGGCGGAAGCACGTTGGGTCCACCCGGCCGGAAACCGGTGGCGATGCGGCCGTAGATCGACGAGTTCTCTCCCAGCTCGAAACGTGGCGCGAACGAATAGGTGAGTGGGCTCTCCGAGGATTCGACGTCGTCGAACCTGACGAATCCGCCGGCCAGGACGCCGTCGGAGACCTGCGATGCGCGTTGCTCGTTGCGGCTCGCGCGGCCTCCCAGGGCAAGGTCCAGGCGTGGCGTGACGTGCCAGGTGGCGTTCGCGAACCCCGCGATCTCCTTGTACTTCGAATCCAGCGAAACGTCGGCCAGGATTGGAACGCCGGTGGCGATGGTGTCCGTGCCGGCGTCGACGGCGAGTATCTTCTGCTTGATGGCGGAATCTTCGTCCGTGTAATACGCGCCCACCAACCAGTCGAAGGATTCACTCTTGGGCGAGACGAGGCGCAATTCCTGCGTGAACTTGTCGGTGCTGGTCGTCTGCGGCAGGACCGCGCTCAAGGGCCGTGTCTGGGCGTTGCCGAAGATCTGGGTCACGAGCGACGCCAGGGCGGGACCGCCGGTCAGGTTGCTGGCGATGGCCGCGTCGATCTGGAAATCCGCTTCGAAGTTGCCGTAGCTCGTGACGGATTGCAGGCCGGCGG
>JANLWV010000434.1:0-2862 GCA_031364765.1 Vicinamibacteria bacterium | reverse complement strand
GACCTGCTGGACCTCGAAGCCACGCCAGCCGGAAGCGCTGACGCTCGCGTAATCCTGGTCCGCCTGATGTCCGTCCTCACCGCCCTGATCCGAAGATGACACGAAGGACCCGAACCGGCGCAGGCCTCGGCTACGCTCGCGCCCTCTCCCTCGAACCCCACACGTTGCGCCATTCCTTCGCGACCCAGCTGCTCCGCTCGGGCTACGACATACGCACCATCCAGGGAACTCCTGCGACGATGTCTCGACTACGATGATCTACACCCATGCCTTAAACCGTGGGGGTCGAGGCGTACAGAGCCCAGCGGACGACCTGTGAGGGGGTGGCGTCACCTGGCCAGCATGGGCCGACCGGGGATGGCGGCCTATGCTGGAACTGCCCGCTTTGGCGCTTGCCGAAAAGCCGTTGACACTCCGTGGTTTGACGCCCATACTCCCGACCATCGACGCCAGCATGGGCCGACCAAAAGGTCAACATAGGCCGGTCGGCCTACTTTGTTGTTAGGCCCTGTTCAAGTAGACCCCGGGTCGAAACTCTCTTGGAAAGGAAGTAAACATGCCACTCCATGGGAAACATGCCCTCATTACCGGAAGCTCGCGTGGTATCGGCAGGGGCATCGCGCTGAAGTTGGCTGAGCACGGCGTCAAGACCGCCATTCACTACTACACGCAGGAGGAAGCTGCCAACGAAACCCTGGCAAAGGTCCGAGCGTGCGGCGCCGATGGGTTTGTGGTGCAAGCCGACGTGACCCGCCCTGAGGAGATCCAGCGCATGTTCGACCGTGTCGAGCGGGAGTTCGGCACGGTGGACATTCTGGTGAGCAACGCGCGGCCGGAACTCGCCGCGTTCTATCGGCCCCCGATGGACCTCACCGTGGAGCAGTTGCGCGTGGCGCTCGATTCCCAGGCGCAGGCGTTCCTGTTGGAGGCACAAACGGTAGCCCGCCTCATGCCGGACGGCGGCCGGATCATCGCCATCAGCTACTCGCCCAGTGGGCTCACCGGCAGCTGGCAACCCTGGGTCGCCATGGGGGCCGCCAAAGCGGCGCTGGATGCGCTGGCGCGTTACTTTGCGGTCGCTCTGGGCCGACGCGGTATCACCGTGAATGTGATCAGCCCCGGAGCCACGGAGGACAGTGTGGTAGGCCGCCTGCCGACGGAGGTGTTCCAGGCCATTAAAACCTGGCACGAGAGCGGCTGGACGCCGCTGGGACGAGTGGGTGCCCCTGCAGATATTGGCAACGCCGTGCTGCTGCTCTGCATGGACGAAGCGAGCTTTATCACCGGGCAAACGCTCCACGTGGATGGGGGGGCGTCCATCATGGACCCGGTGTTCCCCCTCGATATTCAGCGGGGATAAGGGCGCGCAGGGATGCGTCAGGCTCTTCTCATCCGTCCCCGCGGGCTGGGACGGAGCGACCTGGCCTAACCAACGAATGGAGCCGACGCGGCTCTGAGTTGCGAGGCCGCGCGGCTCATTCGTGGCGTTCGACGGACGTGGGGCACGCGACCGGGCCTATCTAGCGGCACCCCCATGCGTCCGATTCTTCTTCCATGCTTCTCGCGGCCGCTATCGGTGACTGAACGGTTCGTCTCTGAAGTAGGCTTCTTCCCTCCATGAACCCCCCGCAGGCACGCAGTGGCATGTCGCTGTCAGCAGGGTTGCGGATGCTCCTCTTCGTGTTGGGCGTGCTCGTCCTGTACCCGCTGATGCTGGAGCCTACGTTCGCCCTTGCTGCGCGAGGCCTGCTGCTCAGCGAGGCCTTGAGGACCGGCGCGCTTAACTGGGGGGTGTTCCTCGCGGTGGCGATCCCGACGGCAGTGGCCGCGCGGCTGGAGCGGCGGCCCTTCGGCGACTACGGGTACCCCCGGCGGCGCGTGGGCGCCCGATTGACTGAAGGGTTCGCGTGGGGCGTGACCATGGCCTCCCTGGCCGCGGTCATCCTGCGCGTGACCGGCACCGCAGACTTCGAGTCTGCAGCCCTTCCCGTGGCGGCGGCAACCGTCTCCGGAGTCTCCTGGTGGCTCTCGCGTCTCGGCTTCGCGGCGATCGACCAGTTCCTGTTTCGCGGGTACCTTCTGGTGACTGCCGCCAGAGGCATTGGATTCTGGCCCGCGGCGTGGGCGCTGACGTTATTCTTCACCGTCGAGAAGCTGCTGCCGACCCAGTACTGGCACGCAGTGCCGATCGTCGCATTCCTGGCGTGGGGCCTGCTGTCCGCCTTGATGCTGAAGCGGACCGGAAGTCTCTGGTTCGGGACCGGCCTGGGGCTGGGCCTCGACTGGGGGATGGTCTTCCTCTACGGCCTCTCCAATTTTGGCACTTCCGCGCATCCGCGAGGAGCACTGATGAGCGCGTCCGCGCACAACGCCCTCTTCACCGGAGGTGATGCCGGCATGCGCGGCAGCGTGGTCATGCCGGCGCTGATCGCCCTCGCCGCCGTCCTCGTGCACGCCCGCTTCTCCGTGCCGGGTCGGACCGCATCGCCGTCGGATCAGCAGGCGTGACCTCTCCCTCTCCCGCTCGGTCGCTGCTTTCTGGCTCGCCCTGGCGCCGGTGCGGCGGAGCGCCGTCGAACAACGCGTTGCACCTGACAAAGCGCGTAGGGGCGGCCGCTTCGCGGCCGGTCGTTGAGGCACGCTTTGCAGGTGAACGCGGGTGTTCGCCGCACGCTGACGCGTGCGAAACGGAACCCGCCACGACGGAGACGGCCATCAACCGGCTAACGGACACGACCTCGCTCACGTTCCTCGCTTTACGGACAAGGTCATCCGCTCGCGTTCCTCGCTACGGACAAGGTCATCAACCGGCCTCCTCGCTACGGAGGTCAGCTTCGGCGACGGCCAACGGCAATAGCAACC
>JANLWV010000428.1:0-2910 GCA_031364765.1 Vicinamibacteria bacterium | reverse complement strand
TCACGTGCTCGGCCAGGTACACGGCGCCCATGCCGCCCTCGCCGAGTTTCTTGATCACGTGGTAGCGCTCGGCGATCATCGTGCCGACCAGGTCGTTCTGCTTGCTCTGCGAGCGGAGGGCCGATCGTTCAAGGGGGAAGTCGACCGAGAACCGGCCCTCGGCGAGGTCTCGGGCGCCTTGGCGAGTGGGCGAGGACTCCGCCCGCGCGAGCGCCGTGAAAGTGGGGGTGAACCGGTCGTAGCGAAGATAGCCAAGCACGTTCGGCTTCGACACCTTCGTCCCCCACGAACCGGCAAGACCGTAGGTGGTGCGCAACAGCGGGTCGAAAGACGCGGTGGCGAGACCCACGCGCCATTCGTCCGAAACCACCTCCACAAATGGCGTGATGAATCTCGGACGAAGCGACGCCAAAGACCGGTAGGGCTGCGCTTCCCCCTCGAACGGGAGGGGTTCATCGAGAAGAGGCGGGAAAACGTCCTCGTAGACGCCCGCGGCTTCGCCAAAGCCAAACGAAGCCTTCGCCAGGTCGTAGCCTCCAGCTGAGTAACGCGCATAGAAGAGGGTCTTGGTGGGAACGTCGACCTCGGGAGCAAAGGCGTTCTTCGGTGAATGCTCAACCTTCCTGAGCTCCGAGCCATCGCGGTTGAGAAGAAACAGCCGGAAGGAATTCCCTTCGCGATCCGACCGGAAGATGAGCGTGCGCTCGTCGACCCAGGAGGGTTCGACGTCAAGGGCGCGATCGTGGGTCAGCGCGTGGATAACGCCGGTCAGCGGATCGACGAGAACGAGGTCCGAGAACCCTGAGGAGAGCCGGGACGCCACGATGACGTCGCCCCGGGGCGAAAGGCGCGGGTGGGACCATTCCGTCCCGCGCTCCGACGAGGTGAGTGGGCGGGAGGCTTCGCCGCCTTTCAAGAGAGACAATTCCGATCGATCTCCGAAGCGCTGGACGAAGACGATGGGAAAACCAGAACCGTCCTGGTCGGGTCCGGCATCGGGATCGCTCGCCCTCAGGCCCGTGGTGAGTCTCCTCCGCCGTCCGGTGGCGACCTCCACGAGATGCAGGTCCGATCGCGACTCGAACTTCCGCACCTGATTCGTCTCGTCGAATACGATGAACTTTCCATCGCGGGTCCATGAGAGGGCCCCGCCCGAAATGCGTGAGGTGAGACGTCGATCCGAGGAACCGTCCTTCTGCATGAGGCGGATCTCACCCAACCGGTCGAGGGTGCGGCTGGTGTAGGCGAGGAGCGACCCGTCGGGCGAGAGGCGGGGCGCGGTTTGGACCGCTCCACGATGGGTGAGGAGCCTCGGCTCGGGATCAGAGGGCGAGCCTTTGGACCCTAGGCCCTCGGAACGCTTCGCCGCAAACTCGCGCCAGAGCGAAGTCAGACCGCGGCCCGTGGTCTTGCGAAAAGTCCTCTCGTCCAGATACGGGCGGAACGATGAGCCGTGCGAAAGAGCCAGGTCTCTGGGAGAATCCTCGCCGTACTCCCGCTCGAGCGAGCGCAGAAACTCCTCGCCGAACAAGTACGCCGCATTCCCTAACGGCCAGGCGTCGAGGCCGAGCGTCGCCTGGTCGATCCTTTCGAGTTGGCCGCTCAGCGCCGCTTCATCCACCACCATCTTGGTCAGGGTGTGGCGACCGCGGCCGAAGGTCGTGCCCCGGGTCTCCTCCCGTACCGCGAGGCCCTCGATGAACCACCCAGGTTGAAGCGCGTTCGGGAACAGAAAGGGAGCCCGGCCGAAGAGCCGGCGACCGAAGCCGTAAATCCCACCCGCCTGTTCGATGTGGACGATGTGGGTGAGCTCATGGGTGACGACCAGGCGCAACCAGGACTCGGTGGGGCCGGAGTCGGCGCCGTCAGGCGAAGCGGTTCGAATCTCGACGAAGGGATAGGGGAACGATGTGGCGAGGCCGTTCGGAGCGTCTTTGGCGTCGTGCACGACGATGTCGAGACTGGGGATTCTGACCCGGTAGCGCTCCTCAAGTCTTGGCAGGATTTCAAGAGCGAGGGCCATGGTCCGTCTCGCGGGCATCTCTACTTCGGCGTGAAAATGGACTTTGAGCCGGCCCGAGTGGAGGGTCTGAAACCGAAAGTGTCGCGGCAGCGACGCCGCAAAACTTGAGGCCGCCCCCAGGAAGGCCAAAGCCGCCGCTATGAGCTCCCGCCTTGCCCGAAACCCTCGTCCTCGACGCACACGCGATTCTCTCACCCGCCCCGATCGATTCGGGGTAGATTACGAGGCCCTTCATGACTTCATTTGCGCCGCCCCCGCTCGCCCGGCCCGGCGGGCCCGGCCTTCAGAAAACCATCGTGGCCGAGGAGAAACTCTCCCCTGCGGGGGTCGCCCCATGACGCGCCAGAAATCCCGGAAAAGAATCCGGGTCATTGGCGCTCCGCTCGATCTGGGCGCGGGCCATCGCGGCGTCGATATGGGGCCGTCCGCGTTTCGCGTGGCCGGGATCCACCAGGCCCTCCGCGCCCTCGGGATCGCCGTGGAGGACTTCGGCGACATCGAGGCGCATGTCGCCGAGACGCGCGAGCCGGGGAACCCCCGACTCAAGTATCTGAAGGAAATCCGCGCGATGTGCGTCACCCTCAGAAACCTGGTCGCCCGAACCATGGACGAAGGCATCACCCCGGTGGTCCTGGGTGGAGATCACTCCATCGCCATGGGCACCATCGCAGGCGTATCGCGGCACTTCCGGAAGAAGAAGGAGAAACCGGGCCTCGTCTGGCTCGACGCTCACGCCGACGCCAACACCGAGCTCACCTCACCCACCGGGAACATTCACGGAATGCCGATGGCGGTCTGCCTTGGTCTCGGGGCCAAAGACCTACTTTCCATCCATGACGCCAGGGGTCCGATGGTCGAGGGCGAGCGAGCCGCCATCATCGGCCTGC
>JANLWV010000395.1:0-30457 GCA_031364765.1 Vicinamibacteria bacterium | reverse complement strand
CTTCTCCTTCATGCCGAAGAGACCGGCAAAGAGGTAGCGGGGATGCGGAGGATGGCGGTGTTGTACGTCTGCGCCTTCTCGTTGAACCGGCCGCGCTCCACCGAGATGCGGTTCTCGGTCCCCTCGAGTTGAACCTGAAGGTCGCGGAAGTTGGCGCTCGCCTTGAGGTCGGGGTACTGCTCCGAAACCACAAGAAGGCGGGAGAGGGCCGACGAAAGGCCGCCCTGCGCTCTCTCGAACTCGGCCATGGATGCGGCGTCGCTGGGATTCACCCGAACCTGGCCCACACTCGCCCGGGCCTGCGTCACCGCTTCGAGCGTCGACTTTTCAAAGTTGGCCGCGCCGGACACCGTGGCCACCAGATTCGGAATCAGATCGGCCCTTCGCTGGTAGGCATTCTCGACCTGGGCCCACTGGGCGTCCACGGCCTGAGACAGGCCGACAAGGTTGTTGTAGCTCCCCATCAGAACCAGACCAATAACGACGCCCACGAGGAGGACAACAACAAGGCAGCCAATGGCTTTCATGAGATTCGAGGCTCCATCTGCGCGGCAAGTGAGACTGCGCGCCCGGATCATAATCCGATCGGTCGCTCGTGTTATGGTTGAGAGCCTAAAATGAAAACGGATTTCATTTTCGTATTAGCCCTGATCCCGCCAATCGCGGGGTGCGCGGCTAAACCGACGCCTGACCGCCAGGAGGCGTCCACCGCCGTCGAGTCTCAGGACGGGGGCGACGGTCAAAGACTCGTTTCGTTGATCGACTATGTATCCGCCGACTACGGGGGCGCTGTCTCAAACGGAGTCGTGATCTCGACCTTCGAGTACGACGAGCAGGTTGGCTTTCTCGAAACGGCCATCGCCCTTTTTCCGAAAGCGGCCAGGAACCCGGAAGACCAAGCGGCGCTCGGCGCCCGGATCGAAGAGCTTCGCGCCGCCGTCAAAGCCAAGGCAGACGCGACCGTGGTGGCAGCTCTCGGGCGCGCGGCCCGGGAAGAGATTGTGTCGCGCCTGGGACTCATGACCACGCCGCGAAAACATCCTCGTCTGAAGATCGCTGAGTCTCTTTACACTCAGTCGTGCGCCGCGTGCCACGGCGGCGACGGCTTGGGTGAGACCGAGGTCGCCGCACTGCTGGAGCCGAGGCCCACGAGTTTCACGAACCCCGAACGCCGGGCGGCTCTGTCTCCTTACCGTGTCTACAACGCTCTCACCCTCGGCGTCCCGGGCACGGCGATGCCGGCTTTCGAAAGCCTCTTGCCCGCCGAACGCTGGGATCTGGCCTTCTATGTGCTCCGTCTCGGTCACGCTGGGGAGAAGGCCCTGGGTCCTGTTTCGATGACTCTGGCGGACCTCTCCATCCGATCCGACGCCGACGTTCTCGCATCTCTCCAGTCCGAGGGGCATCCCTCTCCTCGGGAGGGCCTGACCTTTGCGCGTCGCGAGGCGGCGTTCGCCGAGGCTCCTCTGGGTCTGGGCATCGATCAGACCCGCTCCATGGTCCGCAAGGCGGCATCTCTTGGCGTGGGCGGACGAACGGAGGAGGCCGATCGAGTGATCCTTGACGCCTATCTGCAGGGTTTTGAGCCACTCGAAGCCCAGATCAGCGCCCGGGATCCGAACCGAACCCAATCCGTCGAGATCGCCTTCCGCGATTTCCGTGCCGCCCTGGTGAGGGGGAACGCGGCCGGCACCGAGAAACAGGCGCAAATCCTTGACGAGTTAATTTCGCGCTCGGGATCGCAGAGCGGGAAGACCCTGCCCTTCGTCGCCGCGTTCATCATCTACTTTCGCGAAGGCATCGAGGCCGCTCTCCTGGTAGGCGCGCTCCTCGGCGGGGTCAAGAAGCTGGGCCGGCCCGACGCCAGCCGGGCGATCCACATCGGGTGGATCGGGGCCCTCGCCGCCGGCGCCCTCAGCTGGTTTCTCTTCTCGAAGCTCATCGCGATTGCCCCGTCCCAGCGCGAGCTGGCCGAAGCCATCATCGGTCTCATGGCCGCGGTGGTCCTTTTCAGCGTCAGCTTCTGGATGATCTCAAAGGCCCAGTCTCGAAAGTGGATGGCGTTTCTCAAGGACCAGATGAACCGCGGCCTCAACTCAGGTCGGGTATGGTCATTCGCGGGCATCGCGTTCCTGGCCGTCTATCGTGAGTGCGCCGAAACCATCCTCTTTACCGAGGCCCTGCTGATCGAAGCGGTGGGACACCCAGGGCCCGTTTTTGCCGGCGCGATTGCGGGTCTCGCTTGCGTGGTTCTGATCGCCATCGCCATCCAGAACGCTTTCACACGATTGCCCATGCCCGTGTTCTTTGGAGTGTCCGGGTTTCTGCTAAGTGTGCTCGCCATCGCGTTTGCCGGCTCCGGCGTTTCCGCGTTTGTGGCGGCGGGCTACCTGAGGCCCCATCCGATCAGTTTTCCGAGTTTCCCCATGCTGGGCATCCATCCAGATCTTTCGAGCCTGGCCGTCCAGCTGGCGCTCGTTCTTTTTCTTGCCGGCGCCGCCGTGAAGACGTTCGTGGAGTCGCGCCTGCCCGAGCGGGTCTAGTGACCTGTATCAGAAGAATAGAAACCGGCGGGCCGCCGCCCCGGCGCAGACCAAGGACTTAAGATTCAGGGCATGAGCAAACTCGAATCCTTGGGCATCAAGCGCCTCGAGTCCGTCCACTATTACGTCCATGATCTGGAGCGCTCCCGACGCTTCTACATCGACATGATGGACTTCGCGGAGATTGGCGTCAGTTCCGAGGAGCTGTCCAGGCGCGGCCGACAGAGGTCCGTCGCGTTCATGGCCGCGAACTGCGTCGTGGTCTGCATCGCTCCTTTGGGGGAAGGAGGCCGAGCCTCACGCTTCCTGAAGAAGCACCCGGACGGTGTCGGAACCCTCAACTTCGAAGTCGAGAGCATCGATACGACGTTCCGGCTTCTTGAGGAACGGGGCGGAACACCCATTCAGGACATCGAGCGCGCGGCCGATGGGAAGGGCGGCACGCTCGCCTGGTTCTCCATCACCACGCCGTTTGGCGACACTACGTTCCGCTTTGTCGAGCGGAAGGGATATCAGGCGCTCTTCCCCGGCTTCGAAGCTCATTCGACACCAAAGGGCGGAACCAACCGATTCGGGTTCCAGGGCTTCGATCACACCACGTCCAATTTCCAGACCATGAAGCCGGCCCTCCTCTGGATGGAGCACGTCATGGGCTTTGAAAGATTCTGGGGCGTCGAGTTCCACACCACCGATGTGGGCAAAGAGGACAAGAGCCACGGCTCGGGCCTTCGTTCGGTGGTCATGTGGGACCGGGATTCCGGCGTGAAGTTCGCTAACAACGAACCGTGGCGCCCGTTCTTCAAGGCCTCGCAAATCAACATCTTCAATGAGGAACTGCGCGGCGACGGCGTTCAGCACCTGGCCATCTCGGTGAAGGACATCATTTCCTGCGTCCTTGGACTGCGCGCGCGCGAGGTCGCGTTCATGCCCACTCCATCGGCCTATTACGACATGCTGCCGGACCGGCTGAAGCAGCTTTCCGTCGGCTCGATCGACGAGGACCTCGATGTTCTCCGTGAGCTGGAGATTCTGGTGGACGGCGACGGACCCAACTCGTATCTGCTCCAGATCTTCCTGCGCGAAGCCTCGGGCCTCTACAAGGAACCTTCGGCCGGGCCGTTCTTCTTCGAGATCATTCAGCGCAAGGGCGACGAAGGTTTTGGGGCCGGGAACTTCCGCGCTTTGTTCGAGTCCATCGAGCGCATGCAGACGGCCTGAGCCTCAGGCCTCGATACAGAACGTACTTAGACCACGGCTCCGAAGATCTTCCCCACAATGGCCGTGACGGCCATGGCCAGAGCGCCCCAGAAAACCACGCGCGCCGCGGCCTTGGCTACGGGGGCGCCGCCGGTGCGCGCGGCCAGAGCCCCTAGGCAAGCGAGGAAAACCAGAGACGTGGCCGCCACGACCGGGACGCTTTGGCCGGCTGGAGCGACCAGCGCGGAAACCAGCGGGAGCGCAGCGCCGACCGCGAAGGTGACCGCGGAGGTCAGCGCCGCCTGAACCGGACGCGCGGTGCTGATGGCGGAAATGCCGAGCTCGTCACGGGCGTGAGCGCCGAGGGCGTCGTGAGCGGTGAGCTGCTGGGCGACCTGGGACGCAAGCTCGGGGGTGAGGCCGCGGGCCTGGTAGATCATCGCGAGTTCCAAATGTTCCGACTCGGGCTCGGTGAGAAGCTCGTGGCGTTCGCGGGCCAGATCCGCCGCCTCCGTGTCGGCCTGCGAACTGACCGACACATACTCGCCCGCCGCCATCGACATCGCGCCCGCTACCAGGCCGGCCAGGCCGACGGTGAGCAGTTCGGCGCGGTCGACGCTCGCCGCAGCGACTCCGACGAGCAGGCTGGCGGTGGACACGATCCCGTCGTTCGCGCCCAGCACGGCGGCGCGCAGCCATCCGACGCGCTCGGTGCGGTGGATTTCCGGATGGGTGGTGCGCGGCATGATGCGTGTGAGTGTAAGGCCCGCATGTTACTTTGCGGCCTTGAATCCTGGCGCTGTTCCGACGTGGAGCGACCGGGTTTTTCGAGCCAACCCTGGGGGGCCCGTGATTTATGAAAGGCCCTCCGACTCACCGTCTGAAAGATCAATCTCAGTTCGTATCGACGGGCCGGGCCCACCGGCCGACCGCCACTTAGGTACACTGCCAGCCTTCTCCGCGCGAGGTTTCGAATGACGCCACGAATGCTCACCGCTCTCTTCATCCTCCTTGCCTCGACCTCGGCGGGAGCTCAGGTTCAAGCCGATCCGGCCGAACGGCTGCTGCGGCTCGCCCGCGTGCCCGGCGTGTCGGGTCACGAGAACGATGTTCGGCAGGCGGTGTCGTCGATGCTGCCCTCCACCCTTGTTGCTGAGACCGATACCCTCGGGAATCTTGTGGTCCGCCTGGGGTCCGGGACTCCACGGACTCTCGTGGTAGCGCCGCTCGACGAACCGGGTTACGTGGTCTCGGGAGTCACCGAGGAGGGCTATCTGCGCCTTCATCGCCACACGGTTGGGTCCACGCACCCGCTCGCGCACCAGTATCACATCGGCCAGCCGGTACTGGTCCGAACCGCGACCGGCGCTTACGTGTCCGGCGTCACCGCCACCCCCTCGACCCATCTGCGTTCGACGCGGCCCTCCGGCAGCGATTCGGCCCCCCGTTCCATCGATGATCTTTTCGTGGATGTCGGGGCCTCTTCGCGAGAGGAGGTGGCGGCGCGCGGAATTCGGATGCTGGACGCGGTCACTCTGCGCGAACGGGCCACGAGGCTCGCCGGGAGCGAGGTGGCGGGCATCGCTGTCTCCGCGCGAGCGGGAGCCGCGGCGCTCCTCGAAATTGCCAACCGCCTGGGCAGTGTTCGACCGCAGGGCTCTGTCGTGCTGGCGTGGACCGCCCAATCCTTCTTCGGTCAACGCGGTCTGCTGCGCGTGATCGAAGCCGAAAAGCCCGATCGCCTGGTCGCTTTTACGGGCGCCTTGCCTCCGAGCAAGGACGCCCTCGGCTCGACCGGGGACGTCGGCAGCGGTCCCATGATTCGGGAAGAAGACGCCCTTCTGAGCGCGGCGGCAACCACCCTTTTCGGGAGAATACAGAAGCGCTCGGCGGCCGACCTTCCGCTGTCCGGCGCGCGTGGTCTTGAGACCCACGTGATCGCCATTCCGTCGCGCTACGCGCAGACGCCGGCCGAGACCCTCGATGCCCGCGATGTCGAAGACGCGGCCCGGCTGGTCGCGGAAGCTCTGGGCCTGGGTGCTTTGGGCGCCGCGAAAGCACTCACCGCCGTCCCCGAGCCGCCCGCGGTCACGTTTGCCGAAGCCGACCTGCGCCTGCTCTCCGGCCTGGTTCGCGCGTACGGAGTGTCGACTCACGAGGAACCGGTGCGCGCGGAAGTGCTTCGCCTCTTGCCCAGATGGGCACAGCCCGAGGTGGACAAGAAGGGCAATGTCATCGTCCGCTTCGGCCAGAGCGGCAAACCTCTGTTGTTTGTGGCCCACACCGACGAAGTGGGTTTCGAGATCGCCTCGATCAATGACGACGGAACGGCCTCCATAAAAGCGCAGGGCGGCATGTATTTCTCTCTCTACGAGGCCCACCCGGTGCTCGTCCATACGGGCGCCGGTCCGCGGCCAGCCGTGCTGGCGCCGCGGCGCAACTACTCGACATCGACGACGCTCGAGCCCGACCTCTCTGCCTGGGTCCTCGACACCGGCGCCAAGACGCGCGCCCAGGCCGAAGGCCTCGGCTTCGCCGTTTCCCAGTCCGTCACGCCGCGCAAGGATCTGGTGAAACTGGGTGAACATCGCGCCACCGCCCGGTCGATGGACGATCGGAACGGGTCGACAGCTTTGCTTCTCGCTCTGTCGCGCATCGATCCGGCCACCATCAGAAATCGCGTCACCTTCGTCTGGTCAGTCGAAGAAGAGACGGGACTCGCAGGCGCCGCTTTCATCGCCTCGACGGAGACGTTTGACACCGTCTTCGCGGTCGACACCTTCGTTTCCTCGGACACCCCGACAGACTCTCGACGCCTGGCTTACGCCCCGCTCGGCCAGGGCGCAGTCCTGCGCGGTCTCGACAGCCGAACCCTCGTTCCGGCCGCGGTGATCGACCGGATCACTTCGCTCGCGAAAGAGAATGACATCCCGCTGCAGATCGGCGTCACCGGCGGCGGCACCGACGCTTCACCCTTCAGCGCCGGAGGTGCCATCGACGTCGGCCTTTCCTGGCCCGGACGGTATTCGCACTCCCCGGTCGAGGTGATGGATCGCCGCGACCTCGAATCGCTGACCCGGCTCGTCGTCCTCCTGGCTCAGCGATACTGAGGGTCGTTCTCTCAGCCCTCCAGTTTCTTCTTCAACTCCACCAGCAGATTGAGGGCCTCAATCGGGGTGAGGGCGTTCACGTCGGCTTTTTTGATCTCGTCCGCCACCGCGTCCGAGACGGGAGCAAAGAGCGAGAGTTGACGCTCTTTCGGCGCGCCCATGACGCCGGTCCGCGCCAGCTTCGGCCGGCCTTCCGAATCGAACTCCGTCTGTTCGAGGTTCCTCAGAATTTCCCGCGCGCGCCTGACCACCGGAGCCGGCAAGCCGGAGAGCTTCGCCACCTGAATGCCAAACGATCGATCCGACCCGCCCGGTTCGACACGCCTCAAGAACAGAATGTCGTCCTTCCATTCACGCGCCGTGACATGGAGGTTCGACACGGTGGGCCGATCGACGGCCAGGTCGACGAGCTCGTGATAGTGGGTCGCGAAGAGGGTGCGCGGACAATGCGGGCCCCGTTCGGCCAGGTGCTCGGCCACCGCCCAGGCGATGGACAGACCGTCGAACGTCGCCGTCCCCCGGCCAATCTCGTCGAGCAGCAGAAGGCTTCGCTCAGTGGCGTGGCGAAGGATGTAAGCCGTCTCCTGCATCTCGACCATGAACGTGGACTGGCCACGGAGGAGATAGTCGGAGGCACCCACCCGGGTGAAGAGCCGGTCGCAGACCGTCATCTTCGCCTCGAGTGCGGGGACGAAACTCCCCATTTGCGCCATCACGACCAAAAGCCCGGTCTGGCGAAGGAACGTGGACTTGCCGCCCATGTTGGGACCGGTGACGATGAAAAGACGGGGCGACTCGTGGGCTACCCCGAAGACCAGGTCGTTGGCCACGAAGGGATTCTCGGTGGAGGACTCCACCACAGGATGACGGCCTTCCCGATAGACGAGCTCCCCTTCCGCGGACAGTCTTGGCTTCACGTAATTGAGGCGCTGAGCCGCGTCGGCCAAAGAGGCGATGACATCGATGATGGCGATGGCGCGCGAAGTCGCCTGAAGCTCCTTGACACATCCAAGCGCCTGCTGGACCAGGGCTACGAAGATCTCCTTCTCGCGCTCCAAAAGACGCTCTTCGGCCCTCAACACCTTTTCCTCGAAGTCCTTGAGCTCAGGAGTGACGAAGCGTTCGCCGGAAACCACGGTCTGGCGCCGGATGTAGTCGTCGGGCACCAAATGGAGATTCGGTTTCGTGATCTCGATGTAGTAGCCGAAGACGCGGTTGTAACGGATCTTCAAGGACGAGATCCCGGTCCGCTCGCGCTCGTGTGATTCGATCCGCGCGATCGCCTGCTTGCCGCCGGTATGGAGGCTGCGCAACTCGTCAACTTGCGAATCCATGCCCGGACGAATGAGATCTCCATCGCCCACCGTGGCGGGAGGAGAATCGACGAGCGTGCTCACGATTCGATCGGCCAGTTTCTCGTGGGGGTCCAGGGCCTGGATCTGTCCCCGAAGAAGCGGCGCATTGAGTTCGGCTCCTGCGGCCATGGCCGCGGCCACGCCCCGAAGGGAGATCGCAAGCGACGAAAGATCCCGGGGATTGGCCCGGCCGAACGTCAGCTTCGCGACCAATCGATCCACGTCGCGGATTTTGGCCAGGGCGTCTTCGAGGTCGCTGCGCGTGCGCGTCCGGAACGCCAGCTCCTCTACCGCATCGAGCCGGTCCTGAATGGGCTCGCGCCTTGAGAGAGGTCGCAGGATCCAATCGCGGAGAAGCCGGCCTCCCATGGGCGAGTGGGTCTGATCGAGAACCGACAGCAGGGTTCCGCGGGCCGAACCATCGATGAGGTTCTCCACGAGCTCAAGGTTGCGCCGCGTGGGCTCATCGAGAATGAGAACGTCGCCGTCGTCGCGATGGGTCAGACTGGTGATATGGGAGAGCGGGCACTTCTGGGTGGACTTCAAGTAGAGAAGAAGAGCGCCCGCGGCGGTGGCCGCCTCGGGCAAACGTTCACAACCCATGGCTTCGAGATTGATGACACCGAAGTGGCGGAGCAGTTCCTCGCGCGCCCTTTTCGAATCGAATTCCGAGTCGAGCTCGAAAACCGACGCGCCGATCTTCGACGGGTCAAAGTCCCGAGGTCTGGCCACGCCCTCCGGCCACAGAAGTTCGCGCGGTCCGACGGCCAGAAGATCGTCGAAAAAAGCCTCCACCCGGCCTTCGCCCCGGCGCTCAAAGACAAAGAACTCGCCAGAGACGGGATCAATCACCGCGGCGCCCAAAGCCGACCGTCCGGGATAACAAGCGGCGATGCGCGATGCCCGGGCGAGCGGGGATTCGTCGTCAATGAAGGTTCCGGGGGTGACGACCCGCACCACCCCGCGCTTGACCACGCCCTTAGCGCCCTTCGGGTCTTCCAGTTGCTCGCCAATGGCGACCCGGTGGCCTTTCTCGACCAGCGCGCGCACATAGGCGTCGAGGGCGCGATGCGGCACACCGCACATGGGGATGGGTTCGCCGCTCTGATCCTTGGCCCGCGAAGTGAGTGCTATGTCGAGAAGGGGGGCGGCGATCGTCGCGTCTTCGAAGAAAAGCTCGTAGAAGTCGCCCATACGGAAGAAGAGCAGCGCGCCCGGATGTTCCGCCTTCATGCGGTGGTACTGCTGCATGGCGGGTGTGGGCGTCACAGACATGAGGGCGGTCGGCGAGTATAAGCTCCGTCTCTTCAGTGCCTTCCACCACCGCACGCGCGCAAAGCCCTCTGATTCTCGCCCTTGACACCTCATCGTCTCTCGGCAGTGTCGCGCTCGCGCGCGGAGAAACGATCTTGAAGACTCGCGCGTTCGAGGCCGATCATGGTCACTCTCAGAGGCTGCTGCCCGCGATCGACGCGGTGTTCGCCGACGCAAAACTCAAGGTGAGCGAGGTCGAACTGTTCGCGGCGGTCATCGGACCGGGGTCGTTCACTGGCCTTCGAGTTTCGCTCGCCTGTGTTCGCGGACTCGCCGGCCTTAGACCGTGCTTCGGGGCTCTGGCAACCGACGTCGCCGCCTGGGCCGGCCGTGGGAGCGCTACGGTTTTCGCCATCGCCGACCTGTTCCACGGAGAAGTTTTCGGTTCGGTGTACGACAGCCAGGGCGCGCTCGTCTCGGAGCGCGAGTCTGGCGAACTCACCTCGGTCATGGCCAGGTTGAAAGGATTCCTGACCGGGAGTCTCGTGGCCGCCGGGTCAGGCACGCGGAAGCACCGAACCCAGATCGAAGCGACCTGTCCCGGGATCGCTTTCCTGGACCTCCCCGAGGGACTCGCGCCCCATCTGGCGATCCTCGCCTCCGTCCAGGCATCGCAGGCGACAACCTGTCGGGCCCAGGACCTGCTCCCGTTCTATTTGAGAGACCCGCTGAGCCGGGGGCTGCTCAACTCGAAGCCCTTGGGAACGTGACGCCAAAGTCGAATGAAACGGCGGCGCCTGAAATGATTTTCGGCGCCGCCCACCCGGAAGACGTGGACGTTCTCGTTGCCATCGATTCCGCGTCTCCACAGGCCTGGACGCCCGCGGCGTTCCTCGCGGAGCTCGGCCAAGACCCAAAGACTCTGTTCGTCCTGAGGTCCAGGGAGCGGGTCATCGCGTTTGTGGTGGCGCGGTTTCAGATTCCTGAGGCGGACATCGTGAATCTGGTCGTGGCGGGCGACGTTCGCCGACGCGGGTTTGGCCGATTCCTGCTTCGCTCGCTGCTCGATCACGCGGCTACCTCGGGCGTCCGAACCGTCTTTCTGGAGGTGCGGGAGGGAAATCGCGGAGCTCAGGGTCTCTATGGAAGTTTCGGCTTCAAACCGACGCAAAGGCGGCGCGGGTTCTACAAGGACCCGACCGAGGATGCCGTGCTGATGCGTCTTGAAATGGAGCCTCGGAACGAGGTTGAAGGGCCGGGAAACGCGTGCTAGGGTCGAAGTCCTGAAGCCGCCCCCTCCTGAAGGATCGTGAGGAGCGAGGGTTCATTCTTGTTCGAACGCAAATGGGAGGTCTCACGATGACGTCACAAAACGCCGTGACCCGGGAGTCGCTGCTGGCCAGTAACGAGGAATACCGGAGGCTCCATCAGGAGCACGCCGAGCTTGAGAGCCGCCTCAAGGCGCTCTCTGAGAAGGTGGTCCTGACCGGCGCGGAGCAGATCGAGGAATCGAAGCTCAAGAAGCTCAAACTTGCCGGTCGCGACCGCATGGAACAGATTGCGCGCGCCGCGCACTGAAACCGAAGGCCTTCTTGAAGATTGCCCCTGAAGGCCTCCCCTTTATCGCCATCGCCGTCGGAGTCGCGGTTCTGGGCGCCTACTTTTCGTGGCGGGCCTTTGCGGTGCTCTTTCTCATCGCGCTCTTCGTGACCGCGTTCTTCCGGGATCCCTTCCGCGAGATCCCGAAGGGCCAGGGACTCGTGGTCTCGCCGGCCGACGGCAAGGTGGTCCTCATCGCTCCCACTCCTTTGGGGCACGCGGCGGGAGAGGGCGCGACCCAGATCTCCATCTTCCTCTCGGTGTTCGACGTGCACATCAATCGCGCGCCTATCGCCGGCCGGATCACCGATGTCGTCTACCACCAAGGCGAGTTTCTTCCCGCTTTCGACGACAAGGCTTCGCTCCGCAACGAGCAGAATCGAGCGTTTATCGAAGGTCCGGAAGGGCGGGTGGGTTTCACCCAGATTGCCGGTCTCATTGCTCGCCGGATCGTTTTTCGGAAGAAAGCGGGCGACGCCGTGGCGCGGGGTGAACAGGTCGGTCTCATCCGTTTCGGCTCCCGCACCGATGTTTTCCTCCCGAAAGGATCGACGCTCACGGTCAAGCTTGGCGATCGGGTGAGCGGCGGAAGTTCGGTGATCGCGCACCTTCCGGCCATCGGTGCCGAAGGGCCGGCCTCATGACCATCACCGACCGGCTCAAGAAGCCCGGGCTCAGGAAGGGTGCGGCCATCCTGCCCACCCTCTTCACCATCGGAAACCTGTTCCTCGGCTTCTCTGCCATCATCCACGCCTTGCGTCTCGATTTCGAAACCGCGGCTCAGCTCATCGTGGTAGCCGTGATTTTCGACATGCTGGATGGCCGGATTGCCCGACTCACGGGAACCACTTCGGAGTTCGGCGCCCAGCTCGACAGTCTTGCGGACGTCGTGTCGTTCGGCGTGGCCCCGGCAATCATCGCGTATCAATGGGGTCTCGCCACCCTCCATAAATCGTTCCTGGCCGCCTTCTTTTTCGTGATGTGCGCGGCGATCCGTCTGGCCCGCTTCAACGTTCAGAGGAAGGTGGTGGATGGCCGCTACTTCGTCGGACTGCCTTCTCCGGCGGCAGCCGGATTCGTGATCTCGATCGTCTACTTCCGCCCCGAGCCCCTGACCGACCGGATCGGCGCGGCCTTCACCATGACTCTGCTCGTGGTTGGCGCTTTTCTGATGGTGAGCACGCTTCGTTACTGGTCGTTCAAGACGTTCGATCTGAAGAGCCGCCGCAGCTACTTCGCCATGGTGGGAATCGCGGCTCTCCTCGCCCTGGTCGCGACAGAACCCGCATGGGCCTTGCTCGCCTGGTCCTGCGGCTACACGGCGTCCGGACCCGTGGCGTACCTGATGGGACTGCTGAGACGCAAAGGGGATGCGCCTGAGCCCACGGTCGCAACTCTCTGACCATCGAGATATCTCGCCTCAGCAGGCGTCCGGTGATCGGCGTGGGCGCCGTGGTCTTCAACGCCCAGAACCAGATCCTCTTCATCAAGCGAGGAAAGGCTCCCCACTGCGGCCAGTGGATGGTGCCGGGCGGGACGCTCGAATGGGGCGAGACGCTCGAACAGGCCGCGGTGAGGGAGGTGCGGGAAGAGACCGGGATCGACATTGAGATCGAAACGTTCGTCGAACTCATCGAAGCGATCGTCCCGAGCGATGCCGGGTATCACTTCGTGATCATGGAGTACGCCGCGCACGCGGTTAAAGGCTCGCTCGCGGCAGCCTCCGATGCTCTGGAGGCGATCTGGGTTTCGGCGGAGGCGATGTCCGATTACCACCTGACCCCGGACCTTCTGGCCGTGATCGAGAAGGCTCGCCGAGCCACCGGGCGGATCCCCTGAGGTTCCCGCCGGTCAGTCGCGGGCGAGCGGCAGGCGGAAGGTGGCCCGGGTTCTCTCGCCGTCCCGCTCCAGCGACGCCGATCCTCCGAGATCCTCCGCCACCTTCTTGACCAGCGCAAGACCGAGACCGGAGCCCTGAGTCTTGGTGGAGAAGAACGGTTCGAAAAGGCGCGCGCGTGTCTCCTCATCGAACCCGGGACCCGTGTCCTCGATCGTCAGTTCCACGAAGTTTAGGACGGGGAGGCAGCAGACATGGATTTCACCCGATCCGCCCGCCGCCTGCATGGAGTTTTCGATCAGATTGCGGATGGCCCTCTCGATCAGCTTCGACTCTCCAAGCACAAAGCAGGCCTCCCCGAAACGCGTGGTGAGGCGGAGGCCTTCCGGAAGCACGTTCAGGTACGGTTTGATCACGCTTAGGGCGAGGGCGACGAGATCCAGGCGCTGTGGCCGCACCACCGGCTCGCGCACAAACCCGGCAAACTCCGAAGCGATGTCCCGGAGCTTCGTTACGGATTCCAGAATGGTCCGGGTGCACACCGCCACCACCGAATCAAAAGCCTCCGACCGGATGCCACTGGCTCGATACGCGCGCTGAAGATGCTCGGCCGAAAGCTGAATCGGGGTGAGAGGATTCTTGACCTCGTGAGCTACCTGGGCCGCCATGTCCGCCCACGCCGCGAGTCGTTCCCGCCTCTCGATCTCCTTTTGCTGCCGTGCCAGATCGTGGGCCATGGTGTTGAACGAGTGGGCCAGCTCTCCCACCTCGTCCCCGGTGCGCACGGGCACTCGCACCGAAAGGTCTCCGTGAGCAATGCGGCGCGACGCCTCGGTCATCTCGAGCACGGGACCCGAGATCCGGCGAGCCAGAAACCAGGCGAGCATGGTCGCGACCGCGAGTAGGGACAGGGCGGCGAGTCGCATTCGAGTATCGAGGTCGGTCAGGACGGCGGCCACCTGCGCCTCGCGGTTTTGCAGGTTTACGCGCACGAGACCGGTCCGCCCCGCGGGAAGGACGAGACGCGCGGACACCGCCGCAGGGACGAGACCTCCGGGAGGCCGGTGGAACATCATGTCCTCATCGTGGAGCACCAGCCTGCTGTAGGCGTCGGCCGGGGCCAGTCTCGAAAGCAGTCCGGCGTCAACGTCCTCCCGCACATTGGTGGCCACGAGTTCGCCTGACCCGTCGAACAGTTCGAGGTCGTTTGAGACGAGGGCCGCCACCCACGAGATCGCCGCATCCGAAATGGCGAGAGGGCCAAGAACCTCTGCTTCCTGAAAGGCCGAGAGGTCGCTCAGAGACTTGCGCGCGATGGCGGCAGTCCGCCGGGCTTCGGTCTCCGTCTCGGAGACCAGCCTTTGGGCCACGAAGTCGCGGACAAGCGTCTGAAAGAAGAAAAGCGATAAAGCGGACAGGGTCAGGAAGGCCGCGAAGAGCCTGAAGGAATGTCGACGAAACAGGCCAAAAGCAAACGCGCGTGTGCGAGCGGGGTCGCCAAGCCACGCCCCGAGGAGGAGCGCCGCCGCCATGAGGCCCAAGCCAGCGCCCAGCAGTCGGACACCCGCGTTTCGACCAGACCCGCCAGGGAGCGCGCCTTCAAGCTCGAATACATACGTCTGCCGCCCGACCGGGATCTCAATTCGAACCCCGCCCGAGGTGCTCGGAGAAGCCGAGGCCTGAACCAACGGATTCGGGACGAGCTCTCCCTTGCCATCCCGCACCCCCCTCAATCGAACGCCCTTCTGCTCAAAGAGGAGTCGAAGCGCGAGAGACAGGTCGGAGACGGCGCCGATCCGCACCGCGCCCAGAAGTTCTCCGGACGAAAGAAGCAGGCGTTCGGAGACCAGTCCAGGCACCTGGGCGAGATCTCCCACACCAAGCAGAGCCCGGGATCTCGTCCACGCGCCACTCGTGGGCAGGGAGGGTTTCTGTCCTTTCGCAACGTCACGCGCGTACCGGCTCACCACCGATCCGGAGCGGTCCAGCACTTCGACGAAAGAGGGAAGGAACGGCTGAGAGAGTGCCGAGTCCGACCATAGATCGAACGCGAGTTCTTCGGTACCGAATCGCCCGGCGGGAGAGGACTCGAAGAGCTGTGCCCGATCCATCACCTGTTCCGTGGCCCGAAGGGTCGCCTCCAGCGGGCTGAGGTGGGCGCGAAGGACCGACTCCACCTCGCGCTTCACTGCATCTTGCTCGCTCCTCCGCGCCGCGAACTCGGCCACCAGGGCGCTGACCGACAGGGCAGAGAGGAGGCACAAGAGAGTGAGAAGGAACGGTCGGGGCCTCAAGAACTCTCGACGCCCGAACCGGTAGGTCAAGGCGACCAGGGAGGCAAAAAGGAAGAGGAGCAGAAGAGATGTGACCGGGAAGGCTCCGGAGGATGGGGACGTGCGGTGCGTCTCTGCGGAGTGCGGCGAGATGCGGGCAAAGGTGACGCCAAGGACGATGATGCTTTCGCGACGGTGATCGCCCGCCGCCGCCTCGGACCGATCGGAGTAGTCGAAGCCAAGCGTCCGCGACGGATCCAGAACGTCCATGATTTCCGTCTGGCCACTTTCGCCCCGCCGCGTTTCGAGAAGAGGGGTCGAGACGAGAACAAACCAGGGCGACGGACCTTTTTCGGTGACCACCAGAGCGGCGCGGGACCTGGTCGCGGCAACGAACCGGGTGGGGGAAGACGGGTCGACCTCGGGGAGACGCAGGGGATCGACGGGAGAACCGACCCAGGCCACCCTTCGACTGTCGGCGTCATAGACACCGATGCTTGAGCCGTCGTGCCGGTCGAGCCTAAGGAGAGTAGCGAAGACCTCCGCTCGGGACTCTTCTGGTTTCAGCTCCTTCGCCACCGCAGCCGAGAGCGCGACCGACCGGTTGAGCAAGGCGAGCGCACGGTCGCGCGCTGCCGCAACCTCGTCCGCCCGCACGACCCCTCCGAGTCCGCCAACAAGAGCTATGGAGAGAAAAACTCGTCTCACATCTGGTACAGCATCAGATAGACGATCACGCCGGTGACCGAGACGTAGATCCAGATCGGGAAGGTGACCCGCGCCCGCCTCCGGTGAAGGTCGAAACGGCCCCCGAGGGCCGGACGTAGGGTGGCGATGGCGAGGGGCGCGGTCACCGCCGCCAACACGGTATGGGTCAGCAGGATGCCGATATAGATCGTCCGGGCGAGGCCGTGGCCGGAGAACTTCACCGAGCCCACCTGATAGTGATACG
Organism: Vicinamibacteria bacterium; assembly: GCA_031364765.1. Classification (GTDB taxonomy): domain Bacteria; phylum Acidobacteriota; class Vicinamibacteria; order Fen-336; family JAGNNV01; genus JAGNNV01. The sequence continues at coordinate 14,337 of JANLWV010000395.1, read as the reverse complement.
CGAGATAGCTCAGAAGAAAGATGACCGAGCACGAGAAGGCGGCGAGCATAAAGCGCCGGTGGATCTCTATCCGCCCTCTCTTGATACTGAGATAGCCGTTGATCAGGCAGACCGCCGACGTGAAGTTGAGGAGAGCGTTTATCGCCGGCCACAAGGGCGACGTCACGATTGCCCTCCGGTGTTCCTGACCTTCAGGCGCTTGACCCTGGCCCGGACAGCCGCCCGAACCGACGGGAAAAGAGCCCACGCCGCCACCGCCGCGACACCGTAGGGAGCAAACGCCAGACCCAGGATCGCGTAGTTCATGGCCTCCCGGGTTTCCGCGGACGCCGCCGCTACCGCGTCGCGGCACAACGCGCATTGCGCGATGGCGGCGCCTTCGCCGGGAAGGAGGACTACGATGATCGCAGCGATCCAACCGGCGAGTGGTCCCGATGAAATCCTGCCCATGGTCAGGAACCTCTTCATCGAACCGACAGCACGAGAACGGACCGGCTCTCCATGACCAAAACCGCGACCAGAGATAGGAACAGAACTGCGACGACAACGACGGCCCGAAGGCCCGATCGGTGGGTGCGCCGCAGCTCCATCCACTCCAATACCAGAAGGGTGGCCTGAGCGAGCGCGGCCAGGAAGACCACGATGAAGGCGAAGGAGCGAGACGGTCCAAAAACCACGGCGGCGGCCGCGGCGAGGAGACAGAAACTGCGAACCAGCAGGCCGGCGATGCTCCGGTTGGTCGGCCAATAGGGTCGCAGGGGGTCGATCATGGAAGGATCAGAAGAAGTAGAGCGTCGAGAGAATAAAGATCCAGACGAAGTCGACGAAATGCCAGTACAGGGCCACACTCTCGAGGCGCGTCTCATGTTTCCCGGTTGGCGCGCCAAGAAGCCAGCCCATGAGAAGGAGACCCAGGGCGACATGCAGGCCATGGAGCCCGGTGGCCAGGAAAAAAATCTGCATGAACGTGGCCGCTCCCCAGGGATTGGAGATGAGAGGAACTCCTTCGCCCGGGGACAACGCGGTCGCGACCCGGATCACATCCCACCACTCGTAGATCTGAATGGCCAGAAACACGGAGCCTCCAAGGAGAGTCCATGCGAGCCAGCGACGGGAGAAGAGCTTGTTCCCCCGCCGGAGCGCATCGAGGGATTCGTTCATCGTCGCCGACGAGGCGATGAGGACGAGGGTGGCCAGCACCACCGGGCCCAGGCCGAGGACGTCGCCCGGCCTCGGCCAGGGAACGGTGCCGCCGAATCTGAGAAAGAGCGAAGCGGCAAGGATCGATCCGAAAAGAAGCCCCTCGTTCACGAGAAAGGCCCAGACCCCAAGCCGGTGCGCGGGCCACTGGGCGAACGAGAACGACGGTCGGGGAGGAGTAGTGGCGGTCATTGGCGGACAGACAGCAAAAACACGATGGCGAACAGGAGCGCGGCCAGAAAATGCGTGACGAGCCGGGCGAGCAGAAGGCTGTTCTCAGACGCGGCGCTGTCGCGGATGATCCACGCCGCAAAAAAAGCGCCCAGGATTGCGTGAACCACGTGGACGCTCAGGAGCAGGACCACGAAGGCGGGGTAGGGTCTGGTGAGTCCACCTTCGTCCGTGGCGATGGACACAATCACCGCGAGAGCGCCCACAAGGTACAGGCCGCTCGCGAGGAGCAGACTCGCAAAGCCCAGATGGCGGCGGCTTCCCTTGGAGCGTGAAGCGACTTCAATCGCACCGGATGCCCAAAACGCGAAGGCCAGAAGGAAAAAGGGCCAGACCACGGAAGCCGGCCGCCAGTCGGCGAACGACCGCCGCACGAGATAAGCGCTCACCAGAGAAGCAAAGAGCATGGTGGTCGCAGAAAGAGCCGCCACCACGGCCACGCGGGTCGCGCTCTCAAAGGAGGGCGGGGGTGGAGCGGGAGGGGTCGCCACCAGACTCATGCGGCCTCCACCATGGATTCGGCCTCGCGCCATTCAAGGGACGGCGCCGCCCAGGGGTTCGGACCGGCGGGGGTGCCCCGTCTAAGGCTATTGAAGAAATTCCAGAAGAACAGGACCTGCGCGAGGGCGAGGGCCATCGCCGCCCAGGTGATGAAGGCGTTCATCGAAGCCAGGGGCTTCAGATACTCGTACTGGTAAGGATCGTAGACCCGGCGTACCTGTCCTTGCAGGCCGGCCAGATGCATGGGAAAGAACGTGGCGTAGTAGAAGACAAAGGTCAGAAGAAAGTGACCGACACCGAGACGCTCGTCCATAAGCCGGCCGAAAAAGAGGGGAAACCAGTAGTGCACTCCGGCGAACACCCCGAAAAGCGCCGCCCCCGCCATGATGATGTGGAAATGGCCGACCACGAACGCGGTGTCGTGGAGCTGGATGTCGATCTGGGTCTGACCGAGCCAGATCCCCGAAAGCCCGCCGGTGACGAAAAGCGAAAAGATACCGAGAGCCCAGAGCATCGGGGTCTTCAGCCGCAGCGGGCGATTCCACAAAGAGGCAATCCAGTTGAACACCTTGACTCCTGAGGGAACCGCGATCAAGGTAGTGGTCACGGCGAAAGCGGAGCCAAGGAACGGACTCATGCCGGACACGAACATGTGATGTCCCCAGACCAGGAAGCTCATGCCCGATATGAGGGCCATGGCGAAGACCATCGATCGATAGCCAAATACGCGTCGGCCGGTGAAGACGGTAAAGAGGTCCGAGGTGATGCCGAGCGAAGGAAGCATCAGGATGTACACCTCCGGATGCCCGAGGAACCAGAACAGATGCTGCCAGAGAATGGGAGAGCCGCCCCCGCCTGGAATCACCTCGCCCGAAAGCACCAGACCCATCGGGATAAAGAAGCTCGTGCCCGCGTGACGGTCCATAAGCAGCATGATCGAGGCCGCGGTCAATGAGGGAAAGGCGAGCAATCCCAGAATCGCGACAAAGAGTATCGACCAGGTGAAAAGAGGCAGGTCCATCATCGCCAGCTCCGGCCTTCTCATCGCGAGGATGGTGGCCAAGAAGTTGAGACCGCCGAGAGTGAAGCTGACGATGAAGAGGGCCATGGCCACGAGCCACAAGTCCTGACCAAGATCCGATCCCGGAATGGCGTCTTTGAGCGCGGACAGGGGCGGGTAGGATGTCCAGCCCGAAGCGGCGGGCCCGGACGGAACGAAAAACGACGAGAGGATCACCACCGAAGACACCGCGTAGATCCAGTACGAGAGCGCGTTGAGCCTGGGGAACGCCATGTCTTCCGCACCCACTTGCAAGGGAATGATGAAGTTCCCAAAACCTCCGATGAGTGCCGCGGAAAGCACGAAAAAGATCATGATCGTTCCGTGCATGGTGAAAAGCGCGGCGTAGAACTCGGGCTTCATGATCCCTTCATCGAAGCCCCGGGGCAGCACCTTGGAGATCAGACCAAAGTCGTGATCGGGCCAGGCGATCTGAATCCGGACAATCAGAGCCAGCCCTCCCCCGAAAAGCGCCAGGCCCATCGCGGTCATCAAGTACTGAAGGCCGATCACCCGGTGGTCGATCGAGAAGACGTAACGCGAAAGAAAGCTCTGCGAACCGCGAGTCCCGCTCACTGCGTCGCCTCTTTTACCTTGCTCGCCCACTCGGCCCGGGAGACCACGTCCACGACTCCCCGCATCCGGTAATGCCCCAGGCCGCAATGCTCAGCGCAGGCAAGCTCATAAGAGCCGGTCGTGGTGGGAGTGAATGAAAACTCGGTGGTGATGCCGGGCATGGCGTCGCGCTTCACGCGAAACGACGCGACAAAGAAGCCGTGGATCACATCCATGGACCGAAGACGAACACGGACCTCGCGACCGGCGGGAAGAATGAGGAGACCCTGGGGCAGAACGATGTCGTCTTCGGCCGCCGGATCCTTCTTGTCGAGACCGATGAAGTTCAACTCGGCCTGATCGACCAGTCTCGGATCGGTTCGACCGAAGATGCCGTCCTCGCCCGGGAGCCGGAAGTTCCAGGCGAATTGCTGGGCCACCACCTCAACGACCAGCGGGGTCTCCCCCTCGACCCTCGGACCGCCACGTTCAAGCGCACGAGCGTCAATCTCGGAGTTCACGAGCAGGGCCACCAGCACCGCTGCGGTGAGCGCGGTCCAGAGCACCTCCACCCGGACGTTCTCGCGAGGAATCCTGGCTTCGCGCGGCCGTCTGATGAGAGCCACGACCAGGGCGATGTGCGCACCGAAGAAGACGATGCCGGAGACGACCAGATTCAGGGTGATCGCAGAGTCGATCCGTCCGCGGTCGGCGGCCAGAGGAGGAAGCGGGGATGTCGCCAGGGCATAGGCCGACCAAGCTACAAACGCCGCGGTGAGGAGGGCGAAAACGCGCGCCAGTTGGCCACCGTTGTGAGGAGCTTGAAGACTCATGAACCATCAGAGTCTATGGCCCGAACGACCTCCATGACTCACGGTCCGGCTGTCATCGGGCGTCCATCGGTATGCGGGCGGAGGGACTAGATGTCGGCGCGGTCCAGTCGACGCCCGGCCCAGAAGGCCGGTAGCGCAATCCAGGCGACGAGGGAGAGGCCGATCCAGACGGCCGCGCCGGCCGGTCCATGAGTGAACCGAAGCAACGCGAGCGACGCCGCCCCAAAAGCCCCGGCCCCTTCCACCAGAAAAAGAGCCCCGGTGCGCAGGGCGCCGATGGGATTCACAAGGCTAGCGAGGATCAGAACGCGGGAGGCCGCGCCGGAGGGAAGGAACGTGGCGAGACCCAGAGCGGCGAGATCGATGAACACCTCGCACACGAGCCAGATGACGAGGGCCAAGGCCAGGGCCTTCGTGCGTCGACGACCGAAGGCATCGGCCGAGAGAAGCGCGGCGAGCGCCAGAAAGACCGCCGTCGCCACCAGCGAAGCGCCCAGCACGATCAGGAAATCGCCGACGCCTTCGGGGCCGGACTGCGTGTAGACGAGCAATCCCGCGAGGCCAAACCCGAAGGCCTGAGCGAGAGCGAGGGCGGCGAACAGACCGAGAAGGCGTCCCAGAAGGATCGTCCATCTAGACACCGGAAGCGCAAAGACCATTTCGGCAGCCCCGCGTTCCAGAGACAGGGAGAGCACGCCGAGCATCAGACTGATGAGGGGCACAATCAGCACCACGAGATGCACGAGCGACGCCGAAGTCCGCGAGAAATCCTGAACCCCATGCCCGCCCGAGATCACGTAACCCGCGGCCGCCACACCGGAGGCGAGAATGGCGAAAACGACTGCGAAGATCTGCGTCCATCGCGAGCGCAGGGCGATCTTCAGTTCCTCGGCCGCGAAAAGACGCAGGTTCATTACTTCCCTCCCGTGGGCGGCCCTTGGGGACCGAAGATCTCCTGAAGTTCGACGGCGCGCCCGCCTCGGGCGTCTGGATCCGCGTCGCGCGAGGCCGCGCGCTCGTGCGCCACCAGTTTGTGGTTCATCGGCGTGGCGAGGTTGGGCACGCGCGTGAAGATGGCCCGGTCAGCGCGGACCCAGGCTCCGGTTCGATGGTCAGCCACCCAGGCGATCGCGGCCCGCTCCTTCAGTTGTCCCGTTCGGACGAAATCCCCAAGGCAACCAGGCTCGTCAAAGAAACGCGGCAGCTCTCCCGGCGCGGTGATCTGGGCGGCAAAGCGGAGATCCGACACGGGCATCCGGCATGAGGCGCACATGTCCCGGCCCTTGACCAAGGCTTCCGGGGCCGACTCGCCGTCGCACGACGCGAGGGCAAGAGAGAGCAGGAGCGGGGCGAGGTTCCTCACCGGACTTCTCCCCGCGGGCTGACCATCTCCCGGTAAAGATCGTCGAGACGTCCATCCTCGGCCACGAGACCTTCGATCGGGTGACCCCGGGCGAGGATCATCTCGATCAACCGAGGGCGAAGACTGGCCGGCCCCCGAACCACCAGTTCCCCTTCCGCAAGGACGGCATCCGGAGCCACCATCCGAAGGCTGGCGAGCGTCCTTTCGTCGAGCGAGGGCACGCGAAGCCTCATGCTTCCGCGCTCGGCCAGACGATCCTTCATCTCGCGGCCTCCGATGTCCGCGACCAGAACGCCGCCGACCAGAAGCGCAAACCGGTCGGCCAGGCGCTCGGCATCGCCCATCTGGTGAGATGTGAACAAGACCGCGCGACCGTCCGCGCGCGACTTGGCGATGACTCGATAGAAAGCTTCGAGACCGTCAGGGTCGAGCGCCGCAGTGGGTTCGTCAAGGAGAAACACCGGCGCATCCGGAAGCAAAGCCACGGCGAGGCCCAGGCGCTGAAGCATGCCGCCCGAGTACGTGGACACCGCGCGCACCACCGCTCCGTTCAGGGAAGCCACGCCGAGCGCTGCGGAGGCGTGAGCCGAATCGACCCCTCGGACGTGGCGATGAAAGTTCAGAACTTCCTGGCCGGTGAGCGACTCCTGGAAGGCTACACGTTGAGGAAGGAACGAGAGACAGCGCCGCGCCTCGGGTTCGCTCGAAGGTCGCCCGGGATCCCCCACCAGAACCACGCCTCTCGTCGGCTTCACCAGGCCCGCCGCCGCCTTGAGCGACGTGGTCTTTCCTGATCCATTCGGCCCAAGAAGGGCCACCACTTCGCCGGGTCCGACCCGAAGGTCGAGACACTTCACCGCTTCGTTCCGGCCGTATCTCTTTCCAAAGCCGCGGAAGGCGATCATGCGAAACCTCCTGGGCGTTGCCCGAGTTGGAATCCGGCGAGTGCTACCAGCATGAGGCCGGCCGAGACCACGATTCCGACGAGACTCGCAGCACCTTGCGGGCGACCGGCCGCGGGCACCGCGGGGAGCCGGGGTGCTTTGGCCAGTGGACGGTCGTCGGCAACCGCAATCCGGCGGAGCACCGGGAATGTGCGCTCGGCGAGGCCGAGAGCCTCGGCGGCGGGCGTATCGACCAGCAGATCGGCGGCGATGACATTGCCCCGGAAGTGGTCAAAGACACTGGACAACGTGAAGGCGCGATCGCTCGATCCGTCCCCGTCGAGATCGGGCTCCAGATTGGATGTGTAGTAGTTCACGCTGAAGATCGTGTCGGTGCGGTTTCCCACAAGCAGAAGCGGCGTGCGATTCGAGACGAAGGAGTTCGACTCGAAGCGGTTCTGCGAAACGGAATCGTAGAGAACCACCGCGGCATCCGAACCGGCAATGACGTTGCGACGGAACGTGTTTCGTGACGACCCCTCGAGGAACAGACCGCGCGCGTTGTCGGCGAGCAGGTTGTCCTCGGCCAGAACGTCATCGCAGGCCTTGAGCAGCAACCCCACCGACGCAAAGCCCCGGTTACGGAGAAAGCTGTTCCGGCGGAAAACGATGCGTTTTGAATACATCAGAGCCGCGCCGGCCGCGCCCCTCTCGAAGACGTTGTCTTCGAAGAGATTGTCGTCCGAGAACATGTAGTGAAGGCCGTAGCGGATGTCGCTGACGTGGTTCCCGCGAATAATGCCGCCGGTCGACGACTGAACGTAGAAGCCGTCCCGCGCCTCGCGGATCACGTTCCGTTCGAGCCGGAATCCGTGGGAGTTCCAAAGATGAATGCCCGAGCCCTTTTCCCCCGGATCGCGCCCCGGGATCCCGACAATCTCGACGTCTTCAACCACGGTTCGGTTGGACTCGCGCAGGTAGATCCCAAAGAGGGCGTTCCGAATGTGGCACCGCCTGATCGTCACATCGGCCGCGGATACGTGAATCCCCGAGGAGTCTCGACCCAGGTCTCCGCCTCCCTGACCATCAATGGTGAAGCCTTCGATCGTGACCTGGCCGGCGCGCACGCGGACCACGCTTCCCTGACCCGAGCCGAGCAGAACAACGTGACCCTCGGCCCGCAGGGTGATCGGTCGATCGAGAAACAGATCGCCCCGGTACGTGCCCGCGGGAACGACGAGAACCGAACCCGGGAGGGCCTGGTCCACGCGTCCCTGAAGGGGCGATCGGTCCGACGCGACGGGTCGACCCTCGACCTGACCCGGCGTCGCCACTCCGTCGTCCGCCGGAGGCTGCGACAAGGCGCCAAGTCCCAGAAGAGTCACAACCGCGATCGCCGCTGAAAGCATGAATGGCCCTCAGGCCGAAGGCGCTCTGCGCGCCTGGCGCGCGGCCAGGAAGAAGGCCAGAATAAGAAGGAAGGCCGAGGCGCCAAGAGCGTAGGACCCAAGTGCCGGGTACGAGTAGACCTCGAAGTTCGCGAGCTGCTTGTAGCCGAACATCGGCGGCATGAACGGCTCCACCTTGACCGCCGCGGTCGGAGCCAGGCTGTGACCGTAGCTCCACATCTTGTAACCAAACGACCACAGCGAAAAGGCTCCGAAATAGATGTAGAGAACCAGAGAGTCGACGAGGTGGGTCATCTTGCCCATCACCACTGTGCGGGCGAAGAGAAGAGCGAACGTGCCGATGACAAAGGGCATCCACTTGAACTCGCCGAACTCCTCCGACACCAGATCCCGCATGCCGATGTAGTGGTTGAGCACGTTGATCTCGGGAATGTCCTGGCCATTGTTTCCACCCACGAGCTTGTAGCTGTAGATGAACAGCCTCAGACCGTCGGGATACTGGGGCGCGAACATTGTCATGGTGTAAAGCGGCGAGGTGAACGTCGGGATGAGGGCAAGGGCGGCGGCCAGCACCATCATCCTGGGGCCGATATCGAGCGGCGCGTCGAGGAAGGCGTTCGCGCGTTTCAGAAAGTCACGCATGCGGCACCCCTTTCAAAAAGGGGGCCGTGGTCCAAGGGAGGGCAGACCACGACCCCACGCCTCCTGAAGCCTCGGTTCGCTAGGACCAACCTCAGCGCACGATGAAGTAGCCCTGCATCTCCTGATGAAGGGCGGAACAGAAGTTGGTGCAGTAGAACGGGAAGACACCGGTCTTCCTGGCTTTGAACGTGACCGTCTTGGTCTCGCCCGGATCGACGACGATGTTGATGTTGTAGTCGAGCAGGCCAAACCCGTGGAGTTCGTCCGTGGTCTGTTCAATGTTCGTGATCGCGATAGTCACCTCGTCGCCCGTCTTCACTTCGAAGTCCGTCGGGGTGAGGGTTGAACGCACGGCCACCATCTTGACCAGGACCTTGTTGCCGTTACGTGTGACACCGGCGTCCTTTACATCCCAGATGGCGTAGGGGTGCTTGTTCTCTTCCTTCGGATAGATCTCGATCGGATGAAGCTTGTCGGCCTTGATCATCTGGGCGTAGTGGGGTTCGGGCTCGGTGAATGCGTCGTAGAGCAGCTTCATCTTCTCTTCGGTAATGTCCAGGAGCTGCAGCGATTCGGGCTGGCTCGGACCCACCGAAAGATGACGTCCATGGGACAGCTTGTTCAGACCGACCAGGTACTTGCCGTCAGGGTTGACGGTGTCACCCTCGGCCGCGGTGAGATGGCCGATGGAGTAAGACATAGGCGCTTTGTCCACCACCTCCCAGGTTCCGAGTTTCCACTTGGCGATCGCGCTGTCGACGAAGAGCGAGGTGTAGGCCCAGTTGTCAGGGCCGAACTGCGTGTGCAGCGGTCCGAGACCCACCGCCACCTCGGCGTCCTTGATGTCCTCATACTTGAGAACCGGGATGCCGTCTTCCTCGCCAGTGAAATTCTTGTTCTTGATCGCGGTCTGAATCTTTTCGATATTGAAGACGGTGGTGACACCCTGCAACTTCCCGGAGCCCACGATCCATTTGCCCTCGGGCGCCACGTCGACGCCGTGCGGAGACTTACCGCAGGGCAGTAAGTACACGAGGCCTGGAATCTCCTTGGGATCGAGAACCTTGACCCCGCCGATCATCTTGCCCTGGCCTTCCTTGGCCGACTTCTCCGCGAGCCTCCAGTCGACCATCGCGATGTAGTCGCGATCCTTCTGGGTCGAGGTGACTTCGAGCTTGCCCGTCGCCTTCTCGGTGTTGTACGAGGTGAAGAACACGTAGCCGTCCGACGCCTTCTTTCCGGCGTCTCCGAGGTCGTAATTGAAGGGAGGCATGAGGACCTGCCAGCCAAAGCTCATTTCGCCCGACTTCGGATCGATCTTGATCCCGGTAATCACGCCCTTGTAATCGGTCGCGTACTTATCGACACCGGCCGCCGTCCCCTTGGGAATGGGAATCGAGAATCGCGACGCCATGACCGAATATTCGCTGTTCGGCGTGACGAAGGCCGAGGCGTGGTTTCCCGACACATTGGGAATCGGTCCGAGGATCTGCTTGGTCTTGAAGTCGCGCAGGTCGATGCGGGCCACGCGGCCGTTCATCTCGTTGACGAAGAGCCAGCGGCCGTCATAGTCGCCATTCGTTTCGGAAAGAGAAGGATGATGGACGTCGCCCCAGGTGAGGTCTCCCAGCATCTTCTTGGACTCGTCGTCGAAGCCGTAGCCCGTGGCGGGGTAGGGCGTGAACACGGGGATGGTCGATAGATGCCTCATCGACGGCACGCCGTAGACATACATCTGGCCGGAGTGGCCGCCCGAGGCGAAGAAGTAGTACTCATCCAGATCGCCGGGGGCCACGTAGGTCTTCTGGGCGGCGATGGCCACGTCGGACGTGGCGCCTCCTCCCGCTCTTTGAGCTCCCTTGGGAGCGCTGGGGGCGCACGCCACGGCGAAAATCGCCAGGGCGAGGATGCCGAATCGGGACATCTCCGTTGCTCTTACTGTACGCATGGTTGTTTTCCTCACCTGTTGATTAGTGGCGAGCCGCCACTGGAGCCGCCTGTTTTGCTTTCGATGCCTTCTGCTTCTCGTGCTCCGCATAGGCCTCGCGGAGTTTCTGCAAGGCCACCGCCTTCTCCTCCGGCGATAGGATGATCTGCCGGGAAAGCACCACGGCCATGGTGCCCGTGGGTTCGCGCAGGAAGTCGTCGAGAGTGCGCCCGAAACGGGACTGGACATCCTCGACCGCGGTGGAAAGGTCCGGACCGATCTGCGCCGGACTCTTGACTCCGAGCGCTTCGATGGAGTGACACACGAAGCAGCCGGTCTTGACGAACCAGCCACCCGGCCCATTCTTCATGCGCTCTTCGTCGGCCTTCTCTGCCGCGGTCTGGGGCTCAGTGTGCGGAACGCCGGGGATGAAGGAAGCCGGCACCGGCGACTTCCGCCACGACAAGACCAGCATGGCGAGAGCCTGCGCATCCTTGGTGCCGAAGTTGAAGTTCGGCATAACCGTCTCGGTGACCAGAGCGCGGGGATCCTTGAAGTGGGCGACGTGCCAGGCGAAAGAAGTCTTCTGCCCGGATAGACGGCCGTACTCGTACTGCTCCGCTTCCTTGTCGCCGACGAAAGTGAGATCCGGGCCGATGGTTCCGCCCCGGCCGTTCACCACGTGACACGCACGGCAGCCTTTTTCGTTGACCAGGCGCTTGGCGTGATTGATGGCGTCCACACCCTTGGTCTCGCGTTCGTAGCGGTGACACACGTTGCAGTTCATCTGCATGAGCGCCGCCTTGTTGTCGACCAGCGAGTATTCCTCCCCCAACTGCTTGCCAAGGAGCGGCTCCGTCCAGTGCTCCACCGGACCATGCGCGGGTCCGGCGTCGATGGCCCAGCCCTGGCCTCCATGACAGGACGTGCAGCCGAACGTCTCCTCGGGGTGGGTCTTCAGCACGTCGGCGGGATGGGTCCGGAACGGTTCGTCCGCAGTCTCGAAGCCTTTCCAGCCGAGGGCCTGGTGACAGGTCACGCAACGGTCGGCCTTGGCCATGCTGGGAATCCAGATCTGTTGAAGGCCAGATGGAACGGTCCTCGCCTTGTCCTGTCCGTACTTCTCCCCGACCAGGCGTTTGAACTCGGCCTGATACCACCGCCATTCGTGTTCGCGGTCGTTCCGCGCGAAAAGGACCGTCGAGATGACCAGGAGCACTCCGACCACGGCCAGAACGGGCCGATCGACTCGAGGGTACGGAGAATTCGTTCGCTTCTCCATGGCGGTTCCCTAAATGCGCCCCGGAATCTCGGGCCAGGCTTCCCAGGGCCAATAGATGTTCCAGTACGGCCCGCGCATCACCGTACCGACGAAAGTGAGAGCCAGGATCGCCATACACAGCAGAATGAAGAGGACGTTTTGCCGCCGGCGTGCGCGGGCAAACCAAATGCCGGCGGCCTCCTTCGGGCTGCGATCGAGCCACGGCCAAAGAATCAGGAGCGTGACGAGGGCGCCCGGGAGCAGCACGCCGCCTACAAAGGCTCCGTTGATCGTGAAGGAGCCGATCTTGACCGTGGTGTCGGTGACGATCTCCTGCAGCCACAGGAAGTACCACGGGGCCTTGGCCGGATTCGGGGTGACCAGCGGGTTCGCGGGTTCTTCGAGGGGCGAACGGACGAACGTGGCGAGGATCGAAATGATCGCGATGGTCGCGAGGGTCACGAGATTGGCCCGGCGGATGAGATCGGGAACCGCGTTCACCATGGTGTCCAGCCGGCTGAGAGAGCTGGCCTTGATGACGGGGGAGGTGCCGCGGGCAATCCCGAGCAGGGTGTAGGTCTTGGTGGAGACGGCGGAGGCATCCTGTTGCTCGTTGTCCCTTGCTTCCTTGTCGGTCACGGCAAGGCCGCCATCCTTGCGCACTCTCCACATGTGGTAGGCGAAGAGCGCGCCCAGGGCGATGGGGAGAACCACGATGTGCAGAACGTAGAACCGGATCAGGGTGGGCTGATCGATGGCGCGACCGCCGATCAGTAGCTCACGCACCTGCGGCCCGATCAGGGGAATGGACGCGGCAATGTTCGTGCCGACGGTCACCGCCCAGAACGCGAGCTGATCCCACGGAAGCAGATAGCCGGTGAAGGACAGGAGAAGGGTGAGGAGCAGCATGAATACCCCGATCACCCAGTTCCACTCGCGACGCTGGCCCTGTCCCACACCGTTCTTGTAGGCGCCGGTCAGGAAAACCCGCATCAGATGCAGCGACACCACGATCACCATCAGGTGCGCGGCCACGCGATGAACGGAACGGAGCCAGGAGCCGAAGGTCACGACGTACTCGATGTCCTTGATCGACGAATACGCCCGCTCGACGGAGGGGATGTACAGGAAGAGCAACGGCAGTCCCGACAGAATCTCCAGTAGGAACAGGGCCGCCGAGCCCGTGCCAAGCCAGAACGAGTATTTCCAGGCGAGAGATGCGCGGGAAACCTTGGCCGGGAACATGTGCAGCGCGAAGTTGGAGACGATGGCGTCCCCGGACTCGCGATCGGAGCGCGGCCGGAAACTCCAGAAAGGCTGGGGGTGAACGCCCGGAGCCTCCGGAGCCTGGGAGCGCTTGAGGAACGACAGAAAGGGAAAGGCCATCGGTGTTTTCCTCAGGCAAGGGTCAGACGGAAGTCGCGCTCGACCTCTTGCGCCAGATCGACCACCAGCGACCCGTCATCGACGGAAATGGAGAGGTGGTACCAGGCCAGGCCGCGGGGGGCTGGGCCGGAAACCGCGCGGCCGTCGCCTTCGTAACGAGAGCCGTGACAGGGGCAGAGGAAGCGATGAGTCAATCGAGTCTTCACACCAACGATGTCCTTCGTTTCCGGTTGGGACATCGCTTCGGCGCGCACCGTGCACCCAAGATGCGTGCACACCGCGGAGATGGCGTGGAACGTCTTGCCTTCGCGAAAAACAAAAAGTCGCTGGTCGGGCAGAAACTTCAGACCATCGGGAAAGTCGGCGGGCTGTCCGACCTTCACCGTCGTGGGGGCGTCGTAGGACACGTTTGGAACCAGCGACCGAAGGGAGGCCGCCGCCTGAAGAGCGAGGCCCGCGACACCCGCTCCGAGGCCAGCCTTCATCATGAAGTCGCGACGATCGTTTCGTTCAGTCATCCCTCAGCTCCCCTGTTCCTCGACCGAAGCGGACATCGCGGGCGCGTATCGCTCGGTGATCTGAAACTTCTCCATGGTCATCGCATCGGTAGGGCAACGAACGGCGCACAGGCCGCAGCGGATGCAGCGGTCGTCGTCCTTTACCATGGCGACCAGAGGAAGACCGTTCGCCTGAGCGCGTTCCAGAAGTTCCTCGCGCGCCCCCTCCGGAAGAGCCAGTTGCTCGACCGGGACAATGGCGAGGCAGAACTCCGGACAGACATCGACGCAGCGCGAACACAGCACGCACTTCTCGGGGTCGTAGATGGTTTGCACGTGGCAGACGAGGCAGCGCGCCGCCTGGGTGCGCGCTTCCTTGGGGTCATAGCCGATCTCGACTTCGGCGATTCCCGTCCGTCGCCCCAGATCCAGAGTGGGGGCGGCCTTGCGGTCGAGGATTTCAAAACCCGCGCTCATCCGATACTGAGCGGTAGGCAGAACCTCAATGGCCAGTGTCCGCTCGATGCGCGCGCCCTCGTGTGAAAGATGTTCGTGGATCGATCGCGCCGCGCGTTTCCCGTTCGCCAC
>JANLWV010000389.1:0-7395 GCA_031364765.1 Vicinamibacteria bacterium | reverse complement strand
TCTCCATGGAATTCGGCCTCCACGAGTCGCTCGGCATGTATTCGGGGGGCTTAGGCGTCCTGGCCGGCGACCACTGCAAGGCGGCGTCGGATCTGGGCCTTCCCCTCTTTGGCGTGGGTCTGCTGTATCGGTCGGGATATTTCCGCCAGACCGTCGATGCCGATGGCTTCCAGCAGCACATCTATCCCGACTACGACTTCGCGCGCCTTCCCGTTCGTCCGGTCCGAGCTCCCGAAGGTGGCCCGCTCACTGTCCCCGTCGACCTCCCCGGCCGGGTGGTTAAGGCACTGGTCTGGGTCGCCCGCGTGGGCGGCGTCCGTGTCTTTTTCCTTGACACCGATATTTTGTTGAACGATCCATCCGATCGCGCCATCACTGGCCTGCTCTACGTCCGCGGACGCGAGATGCGTCTGGCCCAGGAAATCGTGCTGGGGGTCGGCGGCGTCCGCGCTATCCGGGCTCTCGGGATTCAGCCCGCGGTGTGGCATATGAACGAAGGTCACGTCGCGATGCTTACTCTTGAACGCATTCGCGAGCAGGTCCTGCGGGGCGAGGACTTCACCGAGGCTTGCGCTTCGGTGCGCCGGAACACCGTGTTCACCACGCACACCCCGGTTCCGGCGGGCAACGAGGTGTTCTCGTTCGATCTGGTGAAGGAGCATCTTGAGCCCTGGTCGCGTGACACCGGCGTGACCGCCGACGAGGTGACCGCTCTCGGGGCGCACGAGGGGCTGTTCAATCTCACCGCGCTCTCGATCCGCTTGTCCTCAAGCACCAACGGGGTCAGTGAGCTTCATGGGCGCGTGTCCTCCGGGATGTGGAGGCACCTCTTTTCGAAGGAAAACGAGTCCCCCATTTTTGCCATCACGAACGGGGTGCACACCGAAACCTGGATCGGCCCCGAGATGCGGACGTACCTCGCCCAGGAGCTCGACCCCGACTGGGGCTCTCTTCTTCTAAATCCCGGGGCCTGGGAGAAGTTGCGCCACGCTCCCGACGAGGGTCTCGTCGCGGCACGGCGGGCGCAAAAGGAGCGACTCGTCCATTTCGTGCGTGAGCGCGTACGAAAACAGTCGGCCCGCGAGGGGTACGGGCCCTCCGATCTCCGCCGATTGGTAACCCTCCTCGACCCCGCGGCGCTGACCATCGGTTTCGCCCGGCGCTTCGCCACCTACAAAAGGGCGGTTCTGCTCCTGCAGGACCTCGATCGGGCCAAGGCTCTGCTGCTCAATACCCAGCGTCCCGTTCAACTGATCTTCGCGGGCAAAGCGCACCCGGCGGATCGAGAAGGGCAGGAATACATCCGCCAGCTGGCGGCCCTCTCGCAAGGCGAACTTGCCGGGAGGATTGTCTTTCTGGAGGACTACGACATCGCCATGGCTAGGATGCTGGTCCAGGGCGTGGATGTCTGGCTCAACACGCCAAGGAAACCGCTCGAAGCATCAGGGACCTCGGGACAAAAGGCCGCGATCAACGGCGCCTTGAACCTGTCGATCGCCGATGGCTGGTGGGCCGAAGGGTTTAACGGCGAGAACGGTTTTCTGATCGACGGCGGCGAGGCGACCCCGGCGCCGAGCCTGGAGGCGGAGATCCCGGACGATCCGGCCTCCGCGAAAGCCCTCGCGCGGACCAAGCTTGAGGAGGCGCAGGATCATCTCGATGGGGAGGCGCTCTACCGCGAACTCGAAAACCGCGTGGTTCCATACTTCTTTAGCGCCGCGGTTCCGGGCGGCTCGCCCGACTGGATCCGCATGATGAAGGCGTCGATTGCCACAATCGCCCCGCGTTTCTCGGCCCGCCGCATGGCCCGCGACTACGCGCTTCGCGTCTACGGACCGGCCGCGCGAAACTGAGTTGTCAGACGCGGCCCGGGGCCCGCTTGACTCGAGGCCGCCGGTTTCACCACCGACCCGAGCCGCTAGATCGATGCCTCGTTCTTGCGCTTGGCTTCGACGAAGGTCCGGAAGAGACGGCTTCGCTCGATCAGGCGTTCTCGAATGATCGCTTCACTGGAACCGGCGTCGGGAGACGCGATCACGAGGTCTCCATGCACCACGAAGGCCTGAACGCCGTCGCCGGTGGTGTACTCGTCGCCAACGAGGACGAGAAAGAACCCGCGACGAAGGTCGGAACTGAGGAGGAACAAACGCTGGTAGCAGGTGAGGGCGCCACTCTCGGCCACGGTGCGGGCCATGGCCACAATTGAATGCGCCGCCTGATCGAGGACGCGGACTCCATCGGCGTCAGGCATGATGTCGACTTCGTAGCCGAGGGCTCCCAGGGACCGCGCCATCTGGGCGGCGTGAGAGCGGTCGTCAAGAGCTACGAGAGCGCGCTCGCCGGGTAGCGCGGTTGGCTTCACCGGCGGCGCGGTGGGGGGGTGACCCGGGGCCGCCACCCCACCCGTGTGACGGTCCGCCCCGCCCTCGGCTTGAGCCTTGGCCCCTTCGGGTCTCCCCGCCTTGGCGCCACCGCGACCGGGAAACCGAACCGGAGTCTGGCACTTGGGGCACTTGACCGAGAATGGCCCCTCGGGGAGCTTGGGATTGTTTTCGTCGACGGTAACGACGTGAGAACAAGAGGAGCAGGTCGCTTGCATCTACCTCACCTTTCCAGGAGATCGTCCATGTCCGTCTTTTGGGGCGCGGCCGCGCCCTTCTTGGCGGCGGCGGGAGAGGCCTTGGCCGCCGGGGCTTTTCCCGCCTTGGCGCTGGCTTCCGCCTTGGCGCTGGCTTCGGCCTTGTCCCCGCCGATCCCCTGGGTGTCGAGCTTCAACTGGAGGTTCGTCCGGTTGGTGGCGTAAGAGAGAGCGAGTTCCCGATCCACAATGCCTTCGCTAATGAGACGGTAGAGTTCGCCGTCGAAGGTCTGCATGCCGTCGAGCTGGCCGTCCTCCATCGCGTCGTGGAGGCTCTTTCCGTCCCGCTCTCCTTCAAGCACGTACTCACGGGTTCTTGAGGTCGAACGCAGAATTTCGCACACGCCGATTCGGCCCCCGCCGATCTTGGGCACGAGGCGCTGGGAAACGACCCAGCGGAAGGCGGCCGAAAAACGGGTTCGCACCTGTCGTTCGTCGGACCGCGGAAAAACGCCGACGATGCGTTCGATGGTCTTTGCCGCATCGATGGTGTGCAGGGTAGAAAGCACGAGATGGCCCGTTTCCGAAGCCTCGAGTGCGATCGAGATGGTCTCCACGTCGCGCATTTCCCCGACCAGAATCACCTTGGGAGCCTGGCGCAGAGCGGCGCGCAGGGCCAGGGCGAACGTCTGGGTGTCCATCCCGACCTCGCGCTGGTTGATCGTCGATTTATGGTGCGGGTGCAGATACTCGATCGGATCCTCGATGGTGATGATGTGCATCGACTTCTCGAGGTTCATCTTGTTGACGATGGCGGCGAGCGTCGTCGATTTCCCGGATCCCGTGGGTCCGGTCACGAGCACGATTCCATTCCGTTCATGCGCGATGTTGCCGAGCACGGGAGGAATGCCGAGTTGCTCAATGGTCGGAATCTTGCCGGGAATGACACGCATGACCACGCAGTACGTCCCGCGCTGAGCGAAGACGTTGACGCGGAAACGAACGCGGCCCGCAAGTGAATAGGAAAGGTCGGTCGACCCGGTGTGGACCAGCTTGTCGGCCACGTCTCTCTTTCCCGCGATGAGCCTCATGGCGATCTGCTCGGTCTGGTACGGAGAGAGCTTGTCTATTCCCATGTAATCGACGCCTTTCAACTGGCCGTCGAGCTCGACTTGCGGAGGCCGGCCCACGGAGAGGTTCAAGTCGGAGATCCCGGGCGCAAAGTCGAGCATCTTGTTGAGGAGCGGATCGAGTTCGAAATAGGGCATGGGTTGACGTCCTCCTGCTGACGACGAAACGGGCTGGTTGAGAATCTTAGCCCGGGAGCGGAGGTCGCTCCACGGATCCACCCGAATTCGAATGCGAACCGGTCAAAGGGACGACCCGGCCCCATCGCGGGAGAGGCTGCTAGCCGCCGCCGACGAACGTCACAACCTCAAACACATCGCCGTCCTCGACTCCGACCGATTCGCGCTGGTCCCGGCGGACGATCTGCCGATTCCGCTCCACCGCCACTCGATCGAGGGGGAGGTGAAGCTGGCGCAAGAGCTGATCGACCGAGGAGCCGGACGGGCACTCCGTGGCTATCCCGTTGACAATGACCGCGAGGGCCATGGCCACCGCGTTATCGGGCGGGAGACGCCGCCGCTCGGGAGGCGAGGTAGGCGAGAACCAGCTGGTCGAGAGACAGATCCTCGATTACCGTCTTGTCGTCCTGCGGCGCGTAACGGCCCTGCTTCACCTCATTCATGGTCGCGGCATGAATGTCCTCCATGAGCTTTGCGAGGCCCTTGTCGTCCTGGGCTTCCGGAACATCCTTGTAGTGAAAGCGCTTCGCGCCCAGGATTTCGCCGCCCTTGTAAATGAGGGTGAGGATCATGGGGGTCGTGGGACCCTTGTCCTCGGTCTGGACGTGGTAGGTGACGCCCTTGTATTTGACGTCGGTGTTGAAGCCAGTGACCATGCCGTAGTTCCGAACCGAATTGTAGAGGAAAGTGGCGGTCGGTTGTCCACTCCAGGGGCGCGTGACTCTAGGCATTGCAGGCCACGCGGGTAACATTCGCCGATGCCCGCGCCAGGAGACCAGAACTCGGACACGGGCTTTGTGCCGGTCTTCAAAACGTGGCGGAACATCTACGCCGCGGTGATCGTGGTGATCGTCTTCGTGATCGGCTTTGTCTTCGTTTTCTCTCGATTCCCCTACTAGTACAGCGCTCAGAATGTCCACCCTCGACTGGACGGTCCTATCCGTCTATCTCGTTTGCATCGTTTCTTTCGGCTACTGGGTAGGACGCGGGAATCGCAAAGTCGAGGATTTCTTCCTCGCGGGACGTTCGATGCCGTGGTGGGCGGTCGGTTTGTCGGTGATGGCGACACAGATTTCCGCGGTCACCCTCATCGGCACCACCAGTCAGGCCTATAACGACGGCATGCGTTTTCTCGTGACCTACTTCGCTCTGCCGTTCGCGATGGTGATTCTGTGCGTGACCCTCGTGCCTTTTTTCTATCGGGCCCAGGTCTTCACCGCGTACGAGTATCTCGAGAAGCGATTCGACCTCAAGACCAGGACGCTCACGAGCCTGTTGTTCCTGCTTCAGCGCGGCATGTCGATGGGGGTGACGCTGTACGCGCCGTCCCTGGTTCTCTCAACCCTGTTCGGCCTGCCCGAGTCGCTCACCGTTCTGGTCATGGGCGGGTCGACGATCCTCTACGTGATGAAGGGCGGCAACCGGTCGGTGATCTGGACCGACGTCGTCCAGATGGCCGTCGTGTGGACGGGCATCTTTTCGTGCTTCTTCATGGCCATCCACAACCTTCCCGAAAACGTTTCTTTCCGTGGCGTACTGGCGATCGCACAGGCGGCCGGCCGATTGAATGCCTCTAATCTCGACACATCCTTGGAAACACCGTACACGCTCTGGGGCGGTCTGATCGGCGGACTGTTCCTGATGCTGTCCTACTTCGGATGCGACCAGAGCCAGGTCCAGCGCTATCTGTCGGGCGCGTCCTTGACCCAGAGCCGCCTGTCCCTGCTGTTCAATGCGTTCCTCAAGGTGCCGATGCAGTTCATCATCCTCTTGACCGGCGTTCTCGTCTTCGTCTTCTTCAACTTCCACGAGCCGCCCGCCCTTTTCAACTCGGATGCGCGGGCGAAATTCGCGGCCATGGAATCGCCCCAGAAGACTCAGGCCGAAGCGCGCTACTCGGCCGCGTTCGAGGCGCGTCGAAAAGCAGCGATCGATCTGGGCGCCACGAGGGAGCCGGCCGCCGCCGACCGATACCGCGCGACCGTGGCGGAGTTCGCCGACGCCCGGACCCAGGTCACGAACGTCTACAAGGAAGCCACGCACACGAGCGCCTACAACGACATCAACTACATCTTCCTCCACTACGTGCTGACCCAGATTCCGCACGGTCTCATCGGCCTGATCGTCGCCGTCATCTTCGCGGCCGCGATGTCCGCTCTCTCCGGCGAACTCAACTCGCTGGCCACCGCGACGATGATCGACTTCGTCCGACGCTTTCGCGGCGTGGGCACCGACGCGGGCGACATGTTTCTCTCCCGGCTGTTCACGGCCCTGTGGGGGGGATTCGCCTGTCTGGTCGCCCTTCAGGCGGGCAAGCTGGGTTCGGCAATTGAAGTCGTCAACAGATTCGGCTCGTACTTCTACGGTTCGATTCTCGGCGTGTTCATGCTTGCGGTGCTGACCAAGCGCGCCAACGGCACGGGCGCGACGCTAGGGCTCTTCGCCGGCATGGCCATCGTCGGTCTTGTCGCAACCACGACGAAGGTTCATTTCCTCTGGTGGAACGTCGTGGGCTCGGTCGCGGTGTTCGCGACTGGTTATCTGATCAGTCTGGCCACTCCCGCGAAGGCTCAGGCGTCATGACCCGAAGGGCGGGAGCCCGCACCTTCGGAACCATGGGCAGCCCGGCCAGCGAGGACGTGACCGGCGCTTCGACCTTCGACTCCTTCTACCTGAAGGATCGCTACGGATCGAAAGCCATGCGGGCGATCTGGTCCGACCGGGCCATGGTTCAAGCCTGGCTCGATTGTGAGGCCGCGCTCGCTCTCGCGGAGTCGGATGTGGGCGTTGTTCCCACGGCCGCGGCGCGGGCCATCGCAAGAGCGGCGCGAGTAGGAAACATCAGCCTCGCGTCAATGCGAGCCGAGTTCGATCAGACCTGGAACCCCATCCTGCCTCTGGTCAACGCACTCCGAGCACGCCTTCCCGAAGGCGCCGCCCAATGGGTCCACTGGGGCGCCACGTCCAAGAACATCATGGACACCGGAAGCGCGCTCCAGATCAAGGCCACCTATGGTGCCGTCAAGGAGGGCCTCAATCGAATCGAGCGGGCTCTCGTCGTCATCGCGAAGAAGCATCGCGACACGCTGATGGCGGGCCGGACCCACGGACAACAGGCGATTCCCATCACCCTGGGCTACAAGGTGGCGGTCTGGATCGACGAAGTGCGGAGGCAACGCGAGCGGCTGCTGGAGAGCGAAAAGCGAGTCCTCGTGTGCGAGTTCGGCGGCGCGGTCGGGACGATGGCCGCCACCGGAAAGATTGGCCTGAAGATCCAGGAACGTTTCGCGAACCGACTGGGCCTTGGTTTTCCTCGCATTCCCACCAAGACCGCGGGCGATCGCTTCGCCGAGTTCTTCCTGGTCCTGTCTTCGATCTCGGGAACGTTCTCAAAGGTCGGGGCCGCGATCTACAACCATCAACAAACGGACATCGACGAGTTGTCCGAATTCAGCGCGGGCAAGGTGGGTTCCTCGGCCATGCCGCACAAGCTGAACCCCGTCGCCTCGG
>JANLWV010000384.1:0-1927 GCA_031364765.1 Vicinamibacteria bacterium | reverse complement strand
GCGAAGCTCGGAGCCACCGCGATTCTCGCCATGTACAGCTACGGCGGTTACAACCAGGTCTGCAACATCGCGGAAGAGATCAAGGACCCCGTGCGCACCATGCCGCGGTCGATCATCCTCTCCATCGCCATCGTGGCCGCGATCTACATCACGATGTCGACGGTCATTCTCGGCATGGTGCCCTGGCAGGAGGCCAAAGAGAGCCGAACCATCGCGTCCCTCTTCATCGCGCGGACATTCGCCGATCCAGCCACCGGCCAGATCGCCGCTCTCGTGATGACGGTCATGATTCAGTTCGTGGCCGCAGCGTCCCTTTATGCGGTGATTCTTGGCTACTCACGGATTCCGTTTGCGGCGGCGCGCGACGGCCAGTTCTTCAAGGTCTTCGCGTCCCTCCACCCGACCAAGGCCTTTCCGAACGTGGCCTTGCTCACGGTGGGCCTGCTCGCTGTTCCCTTCTGCTTCTTCTCTCTCGGTCAGCTCGCCACCTGGCTCATCCAGGTTCAGGTGTTGCTCTGCTTTCTCTGGCAGTGCGCGGGCGTGATCCTGCTTCACCGGCACCGGAAAGACATACCTCAGCCCTTCGTGATGTGGCTTTACCCGCTGCCCGCCATTCTCTCGTTCGCCCTGTGGCTCTACATCTTCATCTCCGGCTCGACGAACGGGATCATCTTCTCGTTCGGCTACCTCGCCGCCTCGGTCGTCGCGTACCTGGCCTTCCGCTCGCGCAAAGCCTAGCGACGACGGAGCCATCGCCTTCGTCATCACAAACCGTGGACGGACTGGCGTCCGTGACGCTAGGGAGAAACGCTCACCTCGATCGTGTTTCTCAGCAAGGCCAGATCGTTTGGAGATGAATTGAAGCAATCTGCCGGCAGCCTCGGGCCTCGCCCTCTGGACCCACTTCACCCTTGCCGGCCGATCCATGTTGATCTGAGGTTGGGCCTGGTCACTGATAGGCGGCGAGATGAGGCGCGGCGTGTCCCGTCGCAGGAGACCGGACCTCCGAGCCACGAGAATGGGAGCCTTGTCCCAAGGGGGAGGCGGGCATGCCCATCCTGCGGGATTTCTGGCGCGAGTCGCACAGGTCCGTTGGTAAAACTGCGCCAGACTAAGCGACGAGCCGAGTAGCGATTCCGAAGTCCCGTCGTTCAGCCCGAGGTGAGGAGCGGTCCCGCTGGAGGGCATGCCCGCCTCGCCCTTGGGACCCACGGATTGGGCCTGCGAGGTGGCAGACCTAGTTCAGCGCCGCGACCTGGTCCAGGAACTCGGCGTTGGTCTCCGTCTTCGACATGCGGTCGAGCATCAGTTCCATGGCGTCGGTGCAATGCAGGGTCGAGAGCACCTTGCGGAGCACCCAGACCCGCATCAGTTCCTCGCGGTCGAGGAGCAGTTCCTCGCGCCTCGTTCCGCTGCGGTTGATGTCGACGGCGGGCAGGATTCGCTTTTCCATCATGCGCCGGTCGAGGACGATCTCGGAGTTTCCGGTGCCCTTGAACTCTTCAAAGATGATGTCGTCCATCCGCGAGCCGGTGTCCACCAGGGCGGTGGCGATGATGGTGAGCGACCCGCCCTCTTCCATCGCCCGGGCGGCGCCGAAGAACTTCTTGGGAAGGAGCAGGGCGGACTGATCGAGACCGCCCGAGAGGGTGCGACTGGAGTTGCCGGCGGCATTGTTGTAGGCGCGGGCCAGGCGGGTGATCGAGTCCAGAAGGATGACCACATCCTGGCCGTGCTCCACCAGGCGGCGCGCGTGCTCGATTACCATCTCGGCGGTTTCGATGTGGCGGGACGGCTCGAGGTCGAACGTCGACGCGATAACCTCGCCCTTCACCTTGCGCTGCATGTCCGTCACCTCTTCCGGCCGTTCGTCGATGAGGACGACGAGCAGGGTGACTTCCGGATGGTTGGCGGCGATCGAGTTCGC
>JANLWV010000358.1:0-5835 GCA_031364765.1 Vicinamibacteria bacterium | reverse complement strand
TTCGTTCGCCAGGCGGCTGCATCATTGACGCTCGCGCCCGGTCCGTGAAACGCCTTCTTCGGCGCGGAGACACGCCTTGATGTTTCGGTAGGCCTCAGTGATGACGGCCTCCAGCGCCAAGGGGTCCAAAGGAGTCAATGGCTTGAGCTTCACATGACGGCCAAGCTTTCCGGTTCCCTCCAGCAGACCGATGGGGTCTGGCAAGGTCGAGCCTCGGAAGAACCCCACATTGACATGGGCCCTGAAGGTGTTGACGTACCCGAATCCTGCATCTCCGACACACGCAGTCGGGCACCCGTCGTGCATCAACTCTCGGACGTCGTCACCGCATTCCCTCATGCGCTCGAACCACGGGCGCGCAATCGCACGCAGGTGGTCCGGCTGCCCGTTGAGCCATGCCTGAACGGCCGAGTCCCGCCTCACCGCTCCGGAGAAGCGGAGGATGGGGCTCATCGCAGCAGCTCGCACCATGGCATCACCTCTCTCGCCCTACTCTCGCGCCTCCTGCCCGCAGAACGTAAGTATCCCGCGAAGCGGAAATATACAGCGCGGTATAGCTGGATGAAGGCCGCAAGCGGTGGGGCCGTCGGATCGGACACGGGCGACGTTCACGGGCACGCTCACGACATTCGAGCGAACTACGCGCACGGCCATCGTTTCGCGGATCGCAGACGGACTGTTCGCGCTAGGCCCCGGCTTTCGCCGGGGTGACGAGTGAAGCAGAACGGAGATTCAGTCCGTCAGCTGAGCGATCATTCGTGCTTGTCCGCGGCCCCCCACCTCAGAACTGACTCCAGAGATACTGGTTCGTGACCTCGTGGTGGAACTGGATCTCGGCGGCCTTGATCATTGAACCCAGGGCCTTGGGGCAGCGCTCGGCCGAGGCCATTTTCAGCTCCGCATACTTGGACGCCACATCCTCGCCGATCAGCTTCTTGGTGAAGTCGCTGCCCTTGAAGAGGCGGACCGCGTCATAGATGTTGTCGGGGAGGAAGCGCGTCCGCTCCTTGCGATCGTCCTCCTTCTCCGAGACCGGTCCTTCAAGGCCGGTCCGGAGCATGGCGTAAATCGCCATGTACGGGTTCGCGTCGGGCGCCACCGACCGGACCTCGACCCGCTTGGAGCGCTCGTTGCCCAGGGGAATGCGGATCATGGCCCCGCGGTTGATGGCCGACGCCTTGATCTGATTGGGAGCCTCGTAGTGAGGGTCGAGGCGGCGGTACGCGTTCACCGACGAGTTCAGCATGAGGCAGATGTCGTTGGCGCTGGTCAGGATCCGATCGACGAAGTCCCAGCCCGCCTTCGAAAGTTTGTCCGGTCCCTTGGCGTCGTAAAAGAGGTTCCTCTCCTTGCGGGCCACCGACAGGTTGGTGTGCATTCCATTGCCGTTCACGCCGGTGACCGGCTTCGGAAGGAACGAGGCGGTCAGGTCGAAGTTTTGCGCGACCTGCCGGCAGAGGAGTTTGTAGAGCTGAACCTGGTCCGACGCGATCACCGCCTCGGTGTACGAGTAGTTCATCTCGAACTGCGAGGGCGCCACCTCCGGATGGTCCTTCTCGTTGGCGAAGCCCATGGCCCGCTGCACCTCGGCCGCGCGATCGATGAACTGACGCAGCGCATCTCCGGGAAGGGAGTGGTAGTAACCGCCGGTGGAGATGAAGTCGAAGCGCCCCGTCTCGTGGTAGTGACGCTCGGCGTCGCGTCCCTTGAAGAGGAATCCTTCGATCTCGTTCGCGGCGTGGCACACCGTCCCGTCCTTCTCGAAGAGCTTGTGGGCATAGGCCTTCAGGGTTGCCCGCATGTCGCCGGCATAGGGTTCGCCGTCGCGGCCGAGAACCTCGCCAAACACCAGCACCTTGCCGGGCCCGAAGACATCGGCGGGCAGCCAGTAGAACGCCGCCCAGTCGATGGCGAGGCGGAGATCCGACTCCTGCTGCGCGGTGAAGCCCCGAACCGAGGAGCCGTCGAAGGTCAGGTTATCGGCCGAGACCAGCAGAAACTTCTTGTCGTAGTCGAGCATGTGAAGCCGGCCTTCGAGGTCGGTGAAGCAGACCGTGACCGCCTTGATCCTCTTCTCCTCCTTCAGGTACTTGAGGCGCTTGTCCCGGATTTTTGCCGAAGGGACCCGGGCGAGCCGCTCCTGCTTCACCTCGAGGTTCATTTCCTCAAGTTGGTCGTAGGGAATTTCGAGGAAGTCGCGAAGCGGGGCTTGGCTCATGGGCATCTACTTAGATCAAAACTGCCAAAAGTTTATTACAAAGCGCAGCATAGTAAGATCTATTTTGGTGAATATTGAACGAGCGAATATACAGGAAGACCGCCCCCGAATCCGCGGTCATTTGCGAGTCTCCCGAAGCATTGACGCCCCAAGGGACGGGTGCCTATCCTTAGGCGTCAAAAGACGAGTCCAGGTCCAAAAAGGAGCGCACGCTTCCCATGTCCACATCCCGAACACCGGATACGTCCCGAGAGGTTTCGTACCGCAAGCGGCTGATCGAGATCGCCCACGCTCTTAACTCCGCGGCCAGCATTCAGGACATCCTGGTCGAGGTCAAGGACAAGATTCTGGACCTCGTGGACGCGGACCGGGTCACCATCTTTGCTCTGGACACCAAAAACCAGGAACTCTTTTCGATGTTCAAGGCCGGCACCGACGTCAAGGAGATCCGCGTTCCCAAGACCTTCGGGTCGATCGCCGGCTTTACCGCGCTCTCGCGCAAGACCATCAACATTCGTAATGCTTACGACCCTGCCGAATTGGCCAAGCTTCACCCGAACCTGAAGTTCGATTCGCGGTGGGACAAGACCACCGGGTATCGGACCACCCAGGTCCTCGCCTGCCCGATTGTCTTCGAGAAGTATCTGCTGGGTGTCCTCCAGCTCATCAACAAGCGGGGCGGGACGGGCTTTGGTCCCAAGGACGAAGAGGCGTCGGAGGAGCTCGCAAAGATTCTCGGCATCGCCTTCTACAACCAGCACCGGGCCGCCCGCAGTTCCAAGCCGACGAAGTACGGCACGCTCGTCGACAAGGGGGTGGTCTCGGAGAAGGATATCGAGGCCGCAGTCACAAAGGCCCGGGTCAACCAGGTCGACGTCTCGAGGATCCTGATGGAGGACTTCAAAGTCCCCAAGGAGGAACTGGGAAAGGCCATGGCCCAGTTCTTCAACTGCAAGTTCTGGGCGCCTCCCGAGGGCTACTTGATGCCCGAGGACATCAAGGCGCGCCTCACCATCGACTTCCTGAAGAAGAACATTTCGGCGCCGGTTGAGAAGCGCGAAGGCACTCTGTATGTCGCGGTTGAAGATCCCTACGACTTGACGCGCTGCGACGCCATCAAGGCGATGAACCTGTCGCCTCGCCACGAATTCCTGGTCGCCCTCAAGGACGACATCATGGGATACCTGGCGCGGAGCTACGGCGTGGGCGGCAATGTAGGTGATGCTCCCACTCCGGACGAGACCGCCGACCTCGCCACCATCATCACCGAACTCGGATCAGGGGAGGAGAGCGAGGTTGAGGGCGAAGAGGGCGCTCCGGGCGAGCCCGAGACCGAGGAAACCGACACCGCCATCGTGAAGCTCGCGAACAAGATCATCATCGAGGCCTATAACAAGGGCGCTTCCGATATTCACATCGAGCCTTACGGGAAACAGGTCCCCACCGTGATCCGGTTTCGCATAGACGGCGACTGCATGAAGCATCTTGAGGTTCCGCCCGCCCATCGCAACGCCCTGGTTCAGCGCTACAAGATTATGTCGAAGCTCGACATCTCCGAGCGCCGCAAGCCTCAGGACGGAAAGATCCGGTTCAAGGGGCCGATGGGCGTCATCGAGCTTCGCGTGGCCACCATTCCCACCGCCGGCGGGAACGAAGACATCGTCATGCGTATTCTGGCCGCCAGCAAACCGCTCCCCATGGAGAAAATGGGCTTTTCCGACCGGAACCTGGTAGAGATGAAGGCGCTTCTTTCCAAGCCCTATGGTATTTGCCTCGTCGTGGGTCCCACCGGTTCAGGAAAGACCACCACCCTGCATTCGGGCCTTGGCTTCATCAACACCGTTGACATGAAGATCTGGACCGCCGAGGACCCGGTCGAAATCACGCAGTACGGCCTGCGTCAGGTTCAGGTGTTTCCGAAGATCGGGTTTACGTTCGCGGTCGCCATGAAGGCTTTCCTGCGCGCCGACCCCGACGTCATCATGGTCGGTGAGATGCGCGACCACGAAACCGCGGCCACCGGCATCGAAGCGTCGCTCACCGGCCACATGGTGCTCTCAACCCTTCACACGAACTCCGCTCCCGAAACGATCACCCGTCTCATGGACATGGAAATCGATCCATTCAACTTCGCGGACGCTCTGCTCGGGATCATGGCCCAGCGCCTTATTCGAACCCTCTGCAAAGAGTGCAAGGAAGGGTATTCGCCGGACAAACTGGAATACGACGACCTCGTCGAGACCTACGGCGCCGAGTTCTGGCCGGAGTTGAACGCTCCCTTCGGTCAGCTTCAGTTGTTCCGGCCCAAGGGTTGCGCGAAGTGCAGCGGCGGGTACAAGGGACGTCTTGGCATCCACGAACTTCTGGTTGCGACCGACGAAATGAAGAGGCTGATCCAGAAGAAGTCGACCGTCGAAGTCATGCGCAACCAGGCCTTGAAGGACGGAATGCGCACCCTCCTTCAGGATGGCTTGGCGAAGGCGGTGAAGGGCGTAACCGACACGAAGCAGGTTCGCGCCGTCTGCATCAAGTAGCCACGAAGGCGATCCCAGGCCCGGCGCATGTTGCCCCGTCTCGCCGGCCGCCCCTCGACCTGACAGCAGGGGGTGGACCGCCTCGGGTGGGCGGTGGGATCCTCGGCCATCTGTTATGGGGTGCGCATCGGTCTTCGGGCCTCCGATGCGGACGGCCTGGCCGCGCTCCAAGCCTGGCTCCCGCGAGCGGTCAAGCCGAGTCGGGCGACGGTAGTGCGGGGCTTGTACTCGCTGATCAAAGGCGGCCCCGGCCCTCGTTCCGGGGTCAAGCGCTTTCACGTCCTCTATCGCGATGCCAGGCTACTGGCTCGTTCCCTCGATCTGGATGAGGTTCGGCGCGCCTTCATCCGGGACCTGTCGATGATGATTGGCGAGACCGCGAGCCGCCGCGTCTTTGTCCACGCGGGTGTTGTGGGGTTCCAAGGTGGCGCCATTCTCGTTCCGGGCAGGAGTTTCTCCGGTAAGACCACCCTGGTTCAGGCTCTGGTTGACCAGGGCGGCGTCTACTACTCCGATGAATACGCGGTGTTGGACTCCCGGGGCCGCGTCTCTCCCTGGGCCGAACCGCTGTCGATACGCAGGAATGGAGCGGCGAAACCGGGGGAATCGCATTCTCCCGAGTCTCTTGGAATCGTAGTCGGCAAGGCGCCCTTGCCGATTCGGCTGGTGGTCCTCACATCGTTCGAGCCCGGCCGGCTCTTCCGGCCCAGGAAGGCGACGCCAGCCGCGGGAACCCTAGGACTGCTTAAACACACCCTTCCCGCGCGCCAACGCCCCCGGGCGGCGCTGCGAGCGCTGGTCTCCGCGGTCTCTGAAGCGCGCGTGATCCGTGGACCCCGGGGCGAGGCCCAGCAAGCGGCGAGGACGATCCTTCGCCTCTTGAGCGACCCGCGGAGGTCCTGATGCCGGCGGGGCCCGCATTGAGTTTGCGGCTTTGAACCACGAACCAAGCGGAGGCCGGATTCCTGAGTGGCTCCGCTGCGCGGACCCACTCCAGAGCAAAGTCGCTGGCGCTCGTTTGTCACTCCGGCCGAAGCGACGGGGGTCTGGGGGGCTGAGCAGGAAGTCTGTGTTGCGTTTGCG
>JANLWV010000479.1:0-1693 GCA_031364765.1 Vicinamibacteria bacterium | reverse complement strand
CGGATACGGGATTCTGGCCGCGAGTTGTGCGGCCGCGGCCTGAAGATTGGCGTACGACGTGAAGAGGACGAAGGCCCGGCCCCCGGTGATCTCCACGATGTCCGCGATCTCGTCGACCGCCCGATCGATGAACCCCGCCTCGCGCGGGTCGGGAACGCCCGGCGGGAGATACAGCACGGCCTGCGACGAGAAGTCGAAGGGCGACTCCAGGGCGAGGTCCGCGGTGTGGTCGCCTTCGATGCCGAGGCGCGAGCGGATGTAGCTGAAGTTCTTGTCGACGGTGAGCGTCGCGGACGTGAGCACTACTCCGAACAGCGGATCGAAGAGCTTCTCCTTCAGAATCTGCGAGACGTCGATGGGCGTCGCGCGCAGAACCACATTGCGCCCGCGAGCCTCGGCGAAATAGACGTGGGTGTGATCCTCGGCCTTGAGGATGAAGAGCAGGTGATCGCGCAGTTCCATGGCCCGTCCTTCAAGCGCCCGCACCGACTCGGGTCGATCCACCAGGACGGCCAGCGCGGTCTTGACGCCTTCGAGCCGCAGGGCGAAGGCGGAGGCATCCTCTTCAAGCGCGCTCGTCACCCATTTCGCGCGAAGTCGCCGGCCCGCCTCGCGGGTGAGGATCTTGAAAAAGCGCTCGGCCCGGTTTCGCAGGTTCGCCACCTCGGCGAGAACCTCAGGAGAATTGATCCGGGCGGCCGCGAGTTCGCGCTCTATGTCGCGGCACAGTTCCTCCGTGCGATTCCACGAGACCTGCGCGCCAAAGTGCTGGGTCGCCGCGGCCTCGAGGGCGTGCGCTTCGTCGAGGATCAGAATGTCGTAGGGAGGAATGACCTCGCCGTAGTCGTTCTCGCGGACGGCCAGATCGGCGACGAGAAGATGGTGGTTCACCACCACGATCTCCGCCTCGGCGCCGCGCCTGCGCATCTCGGTCACGTAGCAGCGCGAGTACTCCGGGCACTTCTGGCCGATGCAGTTCTCACTGGTGGCGGAAATCTCGCGCCAGAAATTGACCGAGTCGGGCAGACCGTCAATCTCCGACCGATCCCCCGAGACCGTCGTCTTCGCCCACTCTTCAACCGAGCGAAACAGCGGTATCTCGTCCATCTTCTGAAACTGCCCGGAGTCCTGGAACGAGGCGAAACGGAGGCGGCAAAGATAGTTGCCGCGCCCCTTCATCAGCGCGACCTTCACGTCGCGGCCGAGCGCTTCGGCGACCAGGGGGATGTCTTTGTCGACGAGCTGGTCCTGCAGGTTCTTCGTCCCCGTGGAGATCACGATGCGCTTGCCGGTGGCGATCGCGGGCACAAGATATGCGACGGTCTTGCCGGTGCCGGTGCCCGCTTCGGCGAGGAGGATCCCGCCGTTCGTGATCGTCTCGGCGATGGCAAGGCACAGTTGCTGCTGCGAGATCCGCTCCTCGTAAGCCGGAAAGACGGACGCGAGCCGGCCACCCTTCCCGAAAAAGTTAGCGTCGAGCTTCATGCGGACTTCATGCCGAAGGTTGACGGCGAGTCAGGCACTTTCTGGTCCCGTCCATTTCGGGCGAGATGGAGCGGGGCCGAGGGGGGCCTTTTGGGTTGCACGCGAGCGGGGCGTTGGGCGCGAGTCGCCGCAGTCCGTAACCGACATTCGCGCCCATCGAGACGAGCAAGGAGCCACACGATTCCATCGTTCTGAAATTCACAGTGGC
>JANLWV010000285.1:0-3362 GCA_031364765.1 Vicinamibacteria bacterium | reverse complement strand
GATCTTCCTCAGCCTTCATGCGATCGGCACGAACACGGGCTACGCGCATTCGCCCATCGGCGACTGGCTGAAATCGGCTCTTGAGCTCCGGCGCAACTATTACGACCGGTTGATCCATTTCTCATTCGGCCTGCTGCTGGCTTATCCGATACGCGAGTTTCTCGCACGGACCGCGGGCCTGAGCAAGCGCGCGGCCGACTGGTACGCCGTCTCTGTGATCATGGCCGCGAGCACGATGTTCGAGGTCCTCGAATGGAACGTCGCCGAAATCGTGAGCCCGGGCACCGGCCCGGATTGGCTCGGTGCGCAAGGTGACGAATGGGATTCACACCTCGACATGCTGGTGGCGATGATCGGCGCCACGATCACCGTTCTCGTCACCTGGGGCGTCGATCACCCAAAGCCGCTCCAAAAACCAGCTCCGCCCCCGCCCAGGCCCTTCCGCGAGCGCCGCCTGATCCACGTCTATCTCGGCCTCTACCTCCTGGCCTGGATCGTCGCCGCAATCGACCCTGTATCGCGGCAAGACTGGCTGCTCGAGAACCTGCTCGCGTTCGCGGGGATGGCATTCCTTTTCCTCACCTACAAGCGCGTGCCGTTATCCGATCTTTCCTACACTTTGATGTTCGTTTTCGCGCTGCTGCACGCCATGGGGGCGCACTATACCTATGCGGAAGTCCCGCTCGGCGACTGGCTGAAAGACGCCTGGAACCTGTCGCGCAATCACTATGATCGGATCGTGCACTTCGCGTTCGGCGTGCTGCTGACGGTTCCGTTCGCCGATCTGGTGCGAGCGCGCAAGCTGAGCCGCTTCTGGTCACTGTTCCTGCCGGCCGCGGTGATCGTGGCGTGGAGCGGCGCCTTCGAGATCATCGAGGCTGTCGCCGCCTGGAACGTCAGCCCCGAGCTTGGTCAGGAGTACCTCGGCACGCAAGGCGACCAGTGGGACGCGCAGAAGGACATGGGCCTCGCGATCCTCGGCACGGCCCTGGCAACACTCGCGACACCGCGGCTTGCGAGGTTGCTCAAGGGCAAACGTTCGGGCGCTGCCGTCACCAAAAAAGGCGAGTCCGGGGACTGGTGAACGCCTCGGCGACCTGTCGGGCGAACGGGTTCACGCCCGTCGCATCCGTCACATTGGCCGCGGCGGCAATCGCGATACCGAGATCCGGGAAGGTCAGGAGCGAGACGGTGCCGTCACTGGGACTGCCTCGGTGAGAGACCATTCGTACCGTTTCGCCGCCAAACTGGACGCTGCTGACCGTCCAGCCCAGCGCGTACGTCGCGGACGCCCCAGACACAAGGCGCGTGGGCGTCCTGAGAGCGTCGATCGTCTCCGCTTTCAGAAGTCAGGGCTTCAGCACCGCCGAGCCGAGTCGCACGAGGTCCGTCGGTGTCGAGAGAAACGCGCCGGCGCCCGCGAGACAGGAGTAGTTCGGCCGCGACGCCTTCTCGACTCCAACCCGGACGCCGAAGGTCGACTTCGGAGAGTCGACCGGCGTCATGCCGTCGAGATCGTCGGTCTCCGCGACGACGGTGCGCGCCATCGCGAGCGGCTCGAACACTTCGCGGACGACGAAACGAGCAAATGGCTCCCCGGCCGCCCCCTCGACCACGGCGCTCACCAGAACCCAGCCGTAGATCGAGTAGCGGTGCTGCGTCCCCGGCTCGAAGAGGAGCGGATCGCCGGCGAAGAGCGCCACCGCCTCGTCAAGACTCGCGCACTGTTCGCCCGGCATGGCGTCGTTGCCGTCGCCGCGGATGCGGTGGACGCCGGCCACGTCGCCCATCAACTGGCGCGTGGTGACCTTCCATTGCTTTTGAGGGTACGCCTTCACGTACCGCTGGACCGGCGCATCGAAGTCGAGACGCCCGCGGTCGTGCAGAAGGGCGGCGGCCACGGCGGTCAGCGGTTTCGACAGGGCGCCGAGCCGGAAGCGGGTGAGAGGTGTTATCGGCGTCCGGCCCTCGACGTCGGCCCGGCCGAACCCCTCGGCCCAGACGATCTCGCCATCCACAGCGATCGCGACCGAGAGGCCCGGCAGGTTGTCGCCCGCGACCAGTGTGCGGGCGAGCCGCCTCGATTCCTCCACGGGACCCGAGTACCGGACCGTGTCCGCGACGGCCGCCGTCGACGGCACCGACGCGGCATCTTTGTGAATGGGCGCCTCGGGCATCAACGAGACGGAGACACGGGCCACGACCAAAACGACGACCGCGAAAAGGACGGCGATCACCGCGTCAGCCCAGCGTTTCGATCTCATGCCAAGTCCTTTGAAGAGCGTTTCATCAACCCGAACGAAGGGTCGGCGTAGATGCTACAGGTGTCTCACCCAGTGACCTTGTACGTCCGCCGTGCTCGGATACCGTCGGCGTTCCCTCGCGATGGCCGGCCTGTATCCTCAGAGTTGCGGAGAGAAGGCATGACCCAAACCGATCCGGCACGAGGTTCAAACCGTCCCGGAGGCGGGCTGGGCCAGCAAGCAAAACGGCGAGCTGCTTGCGCTGGCGGAAGGCCGCTTCGATGTCTTCGTAACCACATGCCGGTGACGCCCGAGGCCGTGGCGTTTCTGGCCGCACGCCGGCTGGCAGCCCATCAGGCGGCTGGCCCGGTGAACGGATGAAGGCCCTGCCAACCATTTACCTCATCGCCGGCGCCAATGGCGTGGGCAAGACAACCTTCGCCCGGGAGTTCCTTCCGAAGGAGGTGAACTGCCTCCGGTTCATGAACGCGGACGAGGTGGCTCGTGGGCTCTCTCCCTTTGCCCCGGAAGCCGCTGCCATTCGCGCCGGCCGCGTTTTGATCGGCGAAATCCGGACCGCGCTCAAGTCGCGTGATTCGTTCGGATGGGAGTCGACCCTCGCAGGCCGCAGCCATGCCCCGATCCTGAAGAAGGCCCGGCAGGACGGCTACGAGATCGAACTCCATTATCTCAGCGTCCCCTCGCCACTCGTCTGCATCGAGCGCGTAGCCCAACGTGTGCGGGAGGGTGGGCACCATGTTCCCGCGGTGGACATCAGACGGCGATTCCGTCGGAGTCTCGCAAACTTGGTCGACATCTACCTGCCGCTTGCGGACCGGTGGACCATCTGGGATTCCGCCGGAACTAAGCCGATGCCTGTGCTTCATTCGTCGCGGGCGGCCGTGGCCGACGTGCGATCTATACTCCGCCCGTGATGCGAACCGTCGTTCTTCCTCCCCCAATGTCGACGAAGAATCTTCCAGAGGATGTCCGTCGGGCCATGCGCGCCTTCGAGCGCGTGCACAAGCTGCTGGAAGCGAATGCGGCGGCTGAGCACGCGAAGCCCAAGCGGCCAAGGGGTTAGGACGACACCCAGACGCGACCGGAAACACCGCCACG
>JANLWV010000246.1:0-2455 GCA_031364765.1 Vicinamibacteria bacterium | reverse complement strand
GATCAGGAGAACAGAAAGGCTGGAATCGCGCGGAAGGGCGGCGCGTCCTTGAAGCAGAGTAAAGACGAAAATGACCGCGACCACGACGACGATGATCCGAAGCAGTATCTTTGCCAATCTCGGATGATTCTATGCGGCGCGCTCCTTGCCTCCAGACGACGGAGTGTGCTCCCATAGGGTCACATTCTTGGGAGGCGTTCGCACCATGCCCTTTTTCAGCAGCCCGTCGGCGTCCCTGCTCCGCGGAGCCGTCGCCTTCCTCGCCGGTTTGCTCCTGTCGCGCACGGCCTTTGCCGCGGACGAGAAGAAGCCCCTGGTATTCGGTTCGGATGTGGCCCTCGTGCAGGTCCCGGTCTTTGTCTCAGGAAGGGACCACGGAGCCGCTGTGGGTTTGAAGGCCTCAGACTTCACCGTGAAACAGGACGGGAAGAACGTCGAAATCGTCTCATTCAGGTACATCGACACCACGGCGCCTTCACTTCAGGAAGAAATCAAACAGGCCTCGGCGGCCAGACGCAGGTTCCTGCTTCTCTTCGACAAGTCGTTCACCGACCCGGCTGGCCTCGCCCGGGCGCGCACGGCCGCCAAGAACTTCGTGCGTTCTGGACTGGCCGAATCCGATCTCGTCTCGGTGGCCACCTTCGACTTCCTCCGCGGCATCCGCCTGATCGCTAACTTCACCGAGGATCGACGGGTCATTGAACACGCCATCCACACCCTCGGGATTCCCAGCCTGACCAGAATCTCCGATC
This sequence comes from Vicinamibacteria bacterium, assembly GCA_031364765.1. Classification (GTDB taxonomy): domain Bacteria; phylum Acidobacteriota; class Vicinamibacteria; order Fen-336; family JAGNNV01; genus JAGNNV01. The sequence continues at coordinate 1,703 of JANLWV010000246.1, read as the reverse complement.
CGCTCGCCATCGCGGCCGACTTCCAGTTCACCGACCTCACTCCCGAGCGTGAGGGGGCCGGAAGTCAGGAAACGCCGGGCGCGCTTCTAACCGATGTGATTGCCGCCCTCGCGATGCGGGCCAGAAGCGCGGAGGACCAGAGCTACAAGGTGCGTGTGGGAGTTCTGCTGGATTCCTTCAGCCTCCTCGGCCTCTCGCTGCGAAACGTTCCGGGGCGGAAGCAGGTGGTGTATTTCTCAACCGGTTTCAGCAGCAGTCTTCTGGCCGGACAGGACAAGGCCGATCAAACGCGCACCAGCGAGTCGATCGTCCAGGGCCGGATCTGGGAAGTGGACTCGGACGCTCGATACGGAAATACGGAGACCCGGATGCTGCTGAGCGAATCGCTCAAGACCCTCGCGCGGGCCGATACGGTCGTTCACTCGGTGGATCTTTCGGGCATGGGCGCTCGCGAGAAATACAATCAGCTTCCCGAAGGCGGCATGCCCACCAGAGACGCCTCGGGACGCGAGTCGCTTGGATTCATCGCGGCGGAAACCGGCGGGCGTTTCTTCAAAGACGCGAACGATCTGGCGCCGGTACTGCGTGAGATGGGCGATATGACGAGCCGGTACTATGTCCTGGGTGTGCAGCCCCGCGACGCGAAGCCCGATGGCAGCTTCAGGAAGCTGAACGTTCAGGTGAAGGGGAAGGGCCTGCGAGTGTCGCATCGGCCGGGTTACTTCGAGCGCACCGCCGCCGTCCAAACGGCTCCTGTTCTGCAACGTCAGTTCGAGGCCGCCGAACTGCTGATCGGCGGGGACGAGACGCGCGCCAAAAGCGATTCCCTGCCCTTCCGCGTCCTGATTCTGCCCGTTCCCACAGACGCCGAAAAACAAAGTCTTGCCCTCTTTGTCCAGGTTCCCAAAGCATCGCTGGTGAGCGCGGGCCCGCTTGAAATGTACGGGTATGCGGTGTCGAGCTCGGGCGAGGTCGAGGATCATTTCGCTCATTTCCTGCGGCTCGATGCGCAGGCGCTTCTCACGAACCAGGGAGGCGAGTGGCAGGGACTTTCGTTTGCCGGTAGATTCGATGTTCCCCCGGGGGCTTACACGCTCAAGTTCCTCGCGCAGCGCCCTCAAACCGGTCAGTCCGGAATGCGGTTCTTCGAAGTGACGGTGCCCCGGCGACAAGCCGCTCGGGGTTTCCTCCTGCCTCCTCTCTTCATGGATTCCTCGCGCGGGTGGCTGGAGGTGGCGCTCAAGAGCGGCCTGATGTCGGGCCTGCCCCTCGACCTGCGTCTCGCTGGCGTTCCTTTTCTGCCGCGCACTGAGATCAGTGTGAGGCCCGGACGCCGGGAGCGGCTGGTCCTCATCGCCTACGATCCCGACACCGCGAGGGATCCGGCGGTGGATGTCGACATCAGGTCCGTGCTGTCGGACGACACCGGGAAGCGCTTCCCTCCCGGAGCCATCACGGTGGAAAACGTTCTGCACGAAACCGGCGGTCGGAGGTCGTACGTGCTCACCTTCACCCCCGAGGACATCCCGCCCGGCGACTACACGCTTCGCGTCCACATCGGCGAAGCGAGTTCGGTGCTTCAGTCGTACTGTCGACTGAAGGTTCTGCCCCGCGAAGTCGCGGCCAGCCGCTAGCCGAACCACGCTCGTCTGCCTCCGCGGCTCACGAGTTCCGCGCGCACCGTGCCCAGACGTCGACTCCGC
>JANLWV010000242.1:0-1865 GCA_031364765.1 Vicinamibacteria bacterium | reverse complement strand
CACGATGTCGTCAGGAGGGCGCGAGCGGATCCCGTTTCCTCTGCCAGGATCCTCTCGCAGGCCTTGGTGAACTTGCCATCTCCAGACCAATGCCCGGAGGCGACGACCTGGGCCACATAATCAAGTTCTTTGCCCTGCGGCGTCGGCTTGTTGAATGGGATCCTGATGGGCATGCGCTGTGGAATTCTATCCGCGCCCAGGCGACCACGGCGCCTCTCAAACCGCGCGCACAATCACCAGGGTCACGTCGTCGTTGGCAAGCTGCTCCTTCGCCCAGTTGCGCAGCGTCTTCTCGATTTCCTTTCCCAGATCTCGCGCGGATTTGTGCCCGTGTTTGGCGACGAGAGCGGCGAGGCGCGCCGAGCCAAACTCTTCCTTACCGTTCCAGGCTTCGGTGACGCCATCAGAATGAAACACAAAGACGTCCCCTGACTTGATCGGGATCGACACTTCGTCGTACTCGACGTTGTCGAACAGACCCAGCGGCACCCCAGGCAGCACGATCGGGGCGGCCTGTTTCTGAGAGGCCTTGAAGTGAATCGGGTAGGGCAGGCCTGCGTTTGCTATCCGAACTTCGTTCGCCAAAAAGTCGAAGACCGCGAAGGTCAGGGCGCAATAAAGCCCTTCCACGGAGCGACGGATCAGTGTGCGGTTGGCCCGGAAAAGGATTTCCTTGGGCGAGGCCTTTTGGAAAGCGCGTGCGCGGATTGTGCCGGTTGTGAAGGCGCCGAAGAGAGCTGCGGGCACGCCCTTGCCGGCCACGTCGCCGATGGAGAGGCCCAGACGATGCTCGTCGAGGTCGTAGAAGTCGAAAAGATCTCCGGCCAGTTCGCGCGCCGGGAGGAAATGCGCCGAGGCCTCCCACCGAGCACCCTTGGGAGACTCTTCCGGGAAGAGGCCCTCCTGAATTCGTTGAGCGATCGACAGTTCTTTCCGGTAACGCGTCTCTCGCTTCCTGATGTCCTCGTAGAGCCGGGCGTTCTCGATCGCCACCGCAACCTGCGACGCGAGCGGCGTCAGCACCTTGATGTGCTCGTGGGTGAATCGGTTCAACTCTTTAGACTCGAGGTCGAAAACTCCGACCACTCGTCCTTTGAAGATGAGCGGCATGACCAGTTCCGACCGCACGTCCGGCTCGACGGCGATGTACCGAGGGTCTTGGCGAACGTCGCCCACGATGACCGGCTCCTTTGAACTGGCGGCGGCGCCGGTCAAGCCCTCACTGAGTGCGATCCGGCGTCTGGGCGCGATAGACGCCATCTGGCGAGCGGTTTTCAGCACCAGTTCGTTGGCCTTTTCGTCGACCAGGAAAATGGCGAACATCTCGTAGTCGACAACGCGGTGGACCACTTCGGCGACGAGATCGCACAAGGCGTCCAGGTCCAGAATCGACCCCATCTCCTTGCCCGCTTCGTGGAGCATGGCCAGAAGGCCCGCATACCAGCGGGCGTCCCGATGGAGATTGGCATTCTCAATGGCGGTGGCGAGATTCCCGGCGATCATGTGGACGAGGGAGACGCCTCGCTTGCCGAACGTCCGGCTTTGGTTGGCTTCGAGGCCAAGCACGCCCACCAGTCGGTCGCCGTACATCAGGGGCTGGGTCAGGACGTGTATGGAGTCGCGCGACCGCACGAAAGCCTCGCGCTTTTCGAACGTCTCGACGACCTGGGCGCCCCCTGATTCCGGGCTTGAAAGAGCCCTTGGTTCACCCTCACTGTGTGCTTTATGGAGTCCGCCGTCCTGGCCCACCGCGTAAAGTTGGGATGCTCGGCGGTGAGGACGACGCTGAGCACCATCAGAAGCAGGCTCAGGAACCTCATGAGTCGTCCTCGGGAGATTCGCTCGGTCCCCAAAGGAATGGGAGG
>JANLWV010000200.1:0-3530 GCA_031364765.1 Vicinamibacteria bacterium | reverse complement strand
ACGAAGGCGACCGACCTTGGACCGTTCCGGGCCATCCGCACGGAGGCCCTGGCCAGGCTCTTCATGGAAGACACGACTTTTGGATGGACGACCGAAATGCAGATCAAGGCGCACCGGGCCGGCCTGCGGATGGTTGAGGTTCCGGTGAACTACCGTCGTCGAAAGGGCGGCGAGAGCAAGATCAGCGGTTCCTGGCCCGCGAGCGTCCGGGCCGGAACCCGCATTCTCGGTCTGATCCTCCGCCAGTCGTGGTGAACCTAACGGGCCTGGCTACCGCGAACCGCGGGCGCCGAAGCGCTTTCGCTTCCCGGCTCCGAACGAACTGCCGCCTGCGCGACGTGGTCGGCTGAAGCCTGCGCCTTCGCCTTCGGTTCGCACGCTGCGAGTTGCTTCCGCTCCGCGAAGGGCCTGACGGCTGTTCGTGGCCGCGGCCTGGGCGAAGCGATCAGTCCCCATCTGCGGTCCGGAGGAACGCTCGGTTTGGTCAATCCGGATGCCGGACCCCACCACCTGTGCTCGCGCGGGGCGGGCACGATCGTCGCCCGGACGGCTCTGCGGCCGTTGTCCGCCCTGGCCTCCACGTCCGCCCGAAGCGCCCTGCCCCTGACCTCCACGATTGGCGCCGAAGCGGGTGTACGGCTTGGGGCTCGAAGAACGGCCACGGCCGCCCCTGTCGCGATCGCCGCGGAACTTCGCCGCCTCGGGAACGGCGGGACGCCCGGCCTCGTAGTCGAAGTCGGGCAGGGTCACCCGCGGCATCCGGCTGCCGATCGCGCGCTCGATCGCGCGCAAGGCGCCTTCCTCTTCGGGCGAGACGAACGCGAACGCGTCCCCCTGCAACTCATTGCGGCCGGTGCGACCGACGCGGTGGATGTAGTCCTCGTGGGTGGGCGGAATGTCGAAGTTGATGACATGCGAGAGGGCCTCGACGTCAATGCCTCGGGCCGCGATGTCGGTCGCCACCAGGACGCTGAACTTGCCTTCCTTGAAGCGGCGCATCGTTTCCGTCCGCTGGGACTGGGAACGGTCGCCGTGAATGCGTCCGGACGACACGCCCATGCGAACGAGATAGTCGGCGAGGCGATTGGCCCGCGCTTTCGTTCGCGTGAAGACAATGACGCTGCGGATGATCCCGCGCTTCATCAACTCGGTCAGAAGCACGGGCTTCAGATGCTGAGCTACCGGATACGCGGCCTGAGTGATGCCGACGGCCGGCCCGGACTGCCGCTCCACGCTGATGGTGAACGGGTCGTGCAGCATTTCGCGAGAAAGTTTGGCGATCTCACTCGGCATGGTGGCCGAAAAGAAGAGGGTCTGGCGCTTGGTGGGAAGGTATTTGAGGATCCGGCGGATGTCGGGCAGGAAGCCCATGTCGAGCATGCGATCGGCCTCGTCGAGGACCAGGACTTCGAGGCTCTTGAAGTTCGCGTACGGGTAACGCATGTGATCGAGGAGGCGGCCGGGCGTCGCGACGATGACATCGGTGCCGCGCCGAAGCGCGTGCTCCTGCGCGCCCATGCCCACGCCGCCGTAAATGGCGGCGCTCGAAATGGGGGTGTGGACCGCGAGCGCGTTCAGATGCTCGTCGATCTGGGCCGCGAGTTCCCGTGTCGGGGTCAGGATCAGGGCGCGGATGACGCCCTTCGACTTGCCCAGTCTGTGAATCAGCGGAAGGCCGAAGGCGGCGCTCTTTCCGCTGCCGGTCATGGCGCAGGCCAGAACGTCACGGCCTTCAACGCCTTTGGGAATCGCCTGCTCCTGAATAGGTGTCGGGTTCTTGAACCCGAGTTCTTTGATCCCGCGCAGCAACTCCGCAGAAAAGCCATATTTGGTGAAAGGCATAGTGGGTGAGAGGTCCTGACTTTTGGGGCATTCGCCCTGATAGGTTGTGGCCGCGAGCGGAAACGAATACGTTCCTGTCGCCTCAAAAAGCGGCCCTAAACCGACGAATTCGCGATGACGACGTGGCGAAACTCGGGTTCGTGAAAGCTTATTCTCTCATGGAGCCGCACTTCATGACTTCAACGCGCCTGTTCCGATCGGCCACTGCGTGCCTCGTCGCCCTGACTCTGTATGTCGGGGCGCACGGGGACTGGACGGGTGACATCCCCCGTTACCTCGCCTTTTGGCTGTTTCTCTCGGCTTCGTACCTCGGAGTTCTCTTTTCGGCGGGAACGTTCCGAAAGGCTGCGGAGGGGGCCCATCAGATCCCGCCGAAGGACCTGATGTGGGCGCTTGTCCTGCTCGCCGCGGTGCGAGTGGTGCTGGCGTTCGGCGAGCCCCTGCTCTCGGACGATGTCTATCGAAGTGTTTGGGAGGGCCGGGTGCAGCGGGCTTCCGGCAACCCCTTCGCCTGGGCCGATCGGCCGGAAGCTGCGAAGTGGGTGGGGCTCCGTGACGCCCAGGTCTTTCCCCGGATCAATCACCCCGACTACGCCGCGATTTATCCGCCTGCGTGGCAATGGGCGATGCGCGGCGTGAATGCTCTTTCCGACTCGGTGACCGCGGTCAAACTCTTTGCGGTCGGGTGCGAGTTGTTCTTCTGGTTCGGGCTTGTGGAGTTGCTCAGCGCGCGAGGCCTGCCGCGGTCCCGGGTCCTGGTGGCGGCCGCCTCTCCGCTTGCGCTGATGGAGATATCAGGCAGCGGTCATGGCGAAGCGATGGGCATGGCGGCTCTGGTGTGGACACTCGTCCATCTTCACCGGAGCGCCCAGGTCCGCGCGTCCGCCGCCCTGGCGATCGCGGTGTTGTCGAAACTCGTTCCGGCGGTTCTCGCCATTCCCTGGCTCCGCAGGTTTCGGATCCGGGACTACGGTGTGATGATCGCCATCGCCGCCCTGCTTTCCGCGCCCTTCGCCGACGAGACCGCCCTCTGGAGCCTTCAGAAGTATGGGGACTACTGGCGGTTCAACGAGACGTTCTTCGCGATCACTGCCGCTCTCGGCGGCACGCACCGCGGAGGCATCGTCCTTTCGGCGCTTCTCCTGGTCACCCTCGGTCTGTTCCTGGGCCGTCGCCACGACGATGTCGTTCGGTCCGGCCTGGTCATGACCGTCGCTCTCCTGCTGTTGATTCCGAACGTACTGCCCTGGTACGCCCTGTGGCTGCTCGCGTTCCTGCCCGCCGCGAACCCTTCGCCCCTGGCGCTCGGGGCGCTCGTGTTCACCCTGACCGCGCCGGTCGCCTACCTCGTTTATCCGGATTGGCTCGGGGGCGAGCGCTGGCAGCTGTCATGGGCGGTCCGCGCGATCGAGTACGGCGTGCCCGCATTGGCCGCGGCGGCTTTCCATCGCTCAGGACCGCGCCCACACCGGGGGGGAGCTAAATCCACGGTCTCCGGCAAGCCTCTCATCCGCTAAGCTCACCGGCTCAAACGAAGGAAGGACTCCCATGTTGCTCGAAGGAAGGAACGGTCTGATTCTTGGCGTCGCCAACAAGCGGTCCATCGCCTGGGGCATCGCCAAAGCCTGCGCCCGGGAAGGCGCGCGCCTCGCCCTCACGTACCAGGGCGAAAGGCTCAAGGAGAATGT
>JANLWV010000111.1:0-10366 GCA_031364765.1 Vicinamibacteria bacterium | reverse complement strand
CGGGTGCGACCAGTCTCCTCCACACGTTGTTCCTGGCGCTCGCCCACTTCATCGGCTTTCGGGGCGAGGGCCTCATCGCCTTCGCGATCTTTTCGGGAGGCTGCTTCGGATTCCTTACGGCGCTGCAGGCGTACCGGGCCGGTCACATCCTCTCCGGCTCGACGGGCATCGCCAAACTCGGGACCGCCCTCGTCGTTCTGAACGGCCCCCTGGCGTGGTCATTTCACTATGGCGCCGATATCGCTCTTGTTCTGTTTCTTTCGTCCTGGCTTTTCGCCGCGTGGCTCCAGGGCGCCGGAACAGATCCGAGCGCTTCTGCGCGGTTTGTGCTTCCGGCCTGTCTCCTCGCGCTTACTCGCCCCGAGGCCGCGGTCCTGGTGTCGGTTCTGGCGGCCTGGACGGTCTGGGACGAACGTCAGAAGACCGGCCGCTGGAGGCGGCAAGCCGCGTGGTTCCTCCCCACGCTGATCGCGATCATGGCGCCGCTCGGGTTCCACATCCTCACCGGTTCCGCCGCCAACTCGTCGTTCTCGCAGAAACTCCTTTCGGCAAACTGGGGCGGGTTCTCGGCCGCGGTCCTCTCCGTCGAGTACTGGAGTGACATTCTGCGCGGCGTTCTTCTCGGCTTCTACCCCGCTTCCCACAGACTGGGTCTCGGAGGTGGAAATGCGCCTTACTTTGCCGCCCCCTTTCTGATGGTCTTTGTATTCCTCGCCCTTCTCAAGAAGTCCCCGGAAGTACGGCGAGCCAAGGCCTTCCTGCTCGGAGCCCTGATCACCGCTGTGCTGGTCACACCCACCATTCATCTCGGTGTCCACTCAAATCGGTATCTGCTGTTTGCCCTCCCGCCCCTGCTGATCCTGTTCAGCCTCGGTCTGGAACAGGCGGCGGTCTGGATCGAGTCCGGCCTCTCGGCTCCCCGCCTCTTTGCGTTTCGCCGGCTGAGCGCCATCGCTCTCGTTTTTGCCGGCCTGAGCGTCGCGCGCTTCGCCCTCGTCTACGCCGACTCCGCCTCATCGGTTTATCGGAAGGATGAAGCGCTCTTCGAATTCATCCGGACCCGCCTGCCGGAAAGCGCCACCTTCCTCAACAACGGTTCGGCCATCGAATATCGCACGGGGCGGCGCAGCGTCAACCTGAGCGGCGTGGTCACGCCCGATTTCGCGGACATCCTTCCCGTCGAGACCGAAGCCTCGGCGTTCGAACTCCTGAGCCGCCCTTCCTTCGGGCCCCTGCCTCCGTATCTCATTGCCTACGACTCCTATATCGCGGGGTCTCCTTCATGGAAGGCGCTGGTCGGCGGGCCTCCGTTGTTTGTGACGTCCAGTTTCGAGGCCGCCGAGCTTGCCATCTACCCGACTCGAAGCGATCTGGTAGGACTTCAGCGAGAGCTGGTGCGAATGGAGCTGCCCGGCGATCTCACCCTCGTCGATTCGGTCAACGTGGCCGACCCCATAGACGAGCGGAGCCACCGGTACCGCTGGCGTTCTTCGGTCGGCACCCGCAGTCTCTTCGCGACCCTGAAACTGGATACGTACCGCGGCGAAGGCCGAGGGTCGGGCCGGGAGCTTGCGGACGGCGGCCGCATCATCATCGGCTCCGAGGAGATCGATATAGCGACACCGAGTCCGGGCGCCGACCTCTGGATCGCGGTTCGGACTCATCCCGAACCGTCCGCGCGTTTGCGACATCCCGAAGGAGAGCGCCGTCTCGACCTGGCTCTTCCAGAAAGCGCGCTACGCTTCTCGACGCCGTCGGGAAAAACCGAGTGGATCCGCACTCGCCTGGAGCCGGGTTGGAACGAAATCATGTATCGAGTTCCCGGAGAGCTGCTCTTCCAGCCAACCACGCGGCTGACCGTGGAAGGCCGGTATGCGGCGTACTTCTATCGCGCGTATCAGAAAAACGCAACGTCAGGACAAGGATCGCGTCATCCCGGTGATGGTCGGGTTCAGCCCCAAGACTAGACTCCCCGCGCGATGACATCCATCTCCTTCTCGCCTCCTTTTTTTGGCGAGGCCGAAGCGGAGGCCGCGGCGGCGGTTGTTCGCAGTGGATGGGTGGTAGGCGGCCGGGAGCAGCTTGAGTTCGAGCAGAGATTCGCCGCGCTGTGCGGAAAGGCCGAGGGCGTCGCGACCTCGAACTGGACGACGGGAGCATTCCTCGTACTGCATGCCTGGGGCATTGGCAGGGGCGATGAGGTCATCGTGCCCTCTTTAACCTTCATCGCGAGCGTGAATGTCATCCGACACGTCGGAGCCACTCCCGTGTTTGCCGATGTCGATCCCCGAACCCTCAACCTGGATCCTGAGGATGCCCGGCGCCGGATTACGGCCAGGACGAAGGCGATCATTCCTGTCGACCAACTGGGCATGCCGTGTCAAATTGACGCCTTTACGCAGCTCGCGCAGGATCGTGGGCTCCACATCCTTCAAGACTCTGCCTGTGCCATGGGGTCTCGCTATAAAGGGCGTCCGGTGGGAGCCATGTCGGATCTCTCGGTCTTCAGTCTGCACGCCCGAAAGGTCGTTTCCACCGGAGAGGGCGGGATGATCGTCACCGACGACCGCGAATTCGCGACACGCCTCAGACGCTTGCGTAGCCAAGGAAGGTCGCTTTCGGACCTTCAGGGTCGAGAAGTGTCGCCCGCCGCGGTCGAAAGTTATCCCGAGGTGGGCTTTAACTACCGCCTGACGGACATTCAGGCGGCCATCGGGAATCGCCAGCTTGATCGACTCGAGGTCATCCTCGCGAAACGCCGGGCGGTGGCGGACCGATACAACGCGGCGCTCCAATCCCATGAATGGATAACGCCGCCTACGGTACCTGACCAAGCCGAGACCAACTGGCAGACTTACCAGGCAGCAGTACGGAAGAACGCGCCCATGTCCCGGAACGAGGCGATTGAGCGTCTGTTCGAACTTGGCATCCCCACCCGGCGCGGCGTTATGTCGTCGCATCTTGAGCCTCCTTACGCGGGCACCGGTAAGGACCTTCCCCACACCGAGGACGCGACCGCACAGGGCCTGCAGCTCCCTCTCCACCCGGGGCTCACCGATGATGAAGTGGGTCGTGTAGTCGAGGCGCTTCGCGGACTGTCCTAAGGGCCACGAAGGCGGGAGCATGGCTTGAGAGTCCCCGCGGTCACCGACCCCGGGTATGCTCCCAATCGATGATCGAGTCCAGGCGCGTTCTCATCACCGGCGGCGCCGGATTCATCGGTTCAGCCATTGCCCGAAGGCTGGTCGAAGCGAACGACGTGATTGTCTTCGACAACGGGCATCGCGACGCGCTGTCCAAGAGCGGCCTCCTCGGTCATCCGCGCCTGAAGGTGATTCGGGGCGATGTTCTGGATCCGGAAGCCCTTCGCGGGGCGATGGTCGGCGTGCAGGTGGTGCTTCATCTGGCCGCCATTGCCGGGGTGGACACGGTCCTGAAGATGCCGGTCACCACGATGAGAGTCGCCCTCTTCGGGAGCTACAACGTTCTGGACGCCGCGGTCGCGGCCGGGGGGGTGGAGCGGTTTGTCGATTTCTCAACCAGCGAGGTCTTCGGCGCCTATGCGTATAAAGTGAATGAGAAAGATGTGACCACGCTTGGAGCCGTGGGTGAGGCACGCTGGACCTACGCGGTCAGCAAGCTGGCGAGCGAACACCTGACCCATAACTACTTCGTTCAGTATGGCCTGCCCGCTCTCTCGGTCCGCCCGTTCAATATCTACGGGCCGGGCCAGGTGGGCGAGGGCGCGATTCATCGGTTCATCGTGAAGGCTCTCGCCGGGGAACCGCTCCAGATCCACAATGACGGAGCCCAGATCCGTGCCTGGTGTTATTTGGACGACATCGTCGATGCGGTGTTGCTCACCCTCGAGAAGAGCGAGGCCGTAGGGCAGGCATTCAATATCGGCAACGCGCGGAGCGTGTGCACGATCTACGATTTGGCCCGCGCGATCGTACGGATTTCCGGGTCGCGATCAGAGATCGAGTTCATCAACTGGCCACACGCCGACATCGAACTCCGCGTCCCCAATATCGACAAGGCCAGGAAGCTCCTCGGCTTCGCCCCAAAAGTCGATCTCGAAGAAGGTCTGGGGCGGACCATCGCCTCCTATAGAAACCCTCCGGCCTGAGGAGTCTCAGAGGCACCCCCTGGCGTCAAGTCACGGCGACGGCGAGTTTTCGCGGGACCAGTTTGCCCATCTGGGTGAGCGTGTGGTCTTCGAACGTGGCATCCTGGTGTTTCACCCGGAAAACATCGTGATCGAGGACGATGTCTATGTCGGGCACCAGACCATCTTGAAGGGCTACTTCAGGAACCGTATGACCATCGGCGCCGGAACCTGGATCGGGCAGCAGTGCTTCTTTCACTCGGCCGGAGGGTTGACGATCGGACGGCGCGTCGGTGTCGGCCCAGGGGTCCGAATTCTTACGTCAAGTCATTCGCTTGAGAATGCGGAGAGGGCCATCCTCGACGCCCCGCTGGAATTCAGGAGCGTGACTATCAATGATGGCGCCGATGTCGGCGTGTCCGCGGTGATTCTTCCCGGTGTGACGATTGGCAAGGGGGCGCAGATCGGGGCGGGCGCCGTGGTGAGCGAGGACATTCCGCCCTATGCCATAGCCGTGGGCGTCCCCGCCCGTGTGGTGCGCTTCCGGAGGTGAGCGCCTTCAAGGATGGAATCACTGTCGTCGTGATGACCTACAACGAGGCGGCAAGCCTGGTCGGGGTCGTGGAGGAGCTCCACGGGGCCCTGTCTGGAACCGATCGCGTGTTTGAGATTCTCATCGTTGACGACGGCAGCCGCGATGCCACATCTGCGATCGCTTCTTCTCTCCAGCACAGGCTCGCGGAAGTACGTGTCGTCACCCACGAACAGAACCTTGGTCTAGGCTCCGTCTATCGGACGGGTTTCCGCGAGGCCATGGGGGATCTCATCACGTTCTTCCCTGCCGACGGCCAGTTTCCAGCGACGATCGTCGGGCAGTTTGCGCAGGCCATCGAAGGCCATGACGCCGTCTTCGGCACCCTCGACAATCCCGTGGGGCCGGTGGGCGCGGCGCTGAATCGGGCCGAGCGCTTTTTCTATCAGCTTCTTTTCGGTCAATTTCCGAGATTTCAAGGCATCCTCATGTTTCGCCGGAAGATCCTCAAGGAGATTCCCCTTCGCTCACCGGGCGGGCGTGGCTGGGCGGTACTCATGGAGTTGATTCTCAGAATCTCGCTCGGGCCTTTTCGCGTCACCCATGCCCGCACGACCCTGAGGCCTCGTCAGGCGGGACGTTCGAAGGTGCGGAATATGAGAACGATCTGGGTCAATCTGGTGCAGGCGGTTCGGCTCCGCCGGCTTCTCTGAGACGGTCGGTCGATGACTTCAATGAGACGGACGATAGCTGGAGCGGTGCTCGTGTTGATGACCCTTCTCATCTTCGGCTCCTTGCTCACCGGAAATGTGATCTTCGAACGGGACGTGTATCACCTGTGGCATGGCCAGATGGAGGGTATCGTCCGTGCCGTGGCGGAGGGCGGCCTGCCCCTCTGGGATCCAACCGTCTCGTTCGGTGAACCGCTGATGGAACTGCCGGCCCAGCTTCTCTATCCGTTCACATGGGTGGGGATGATCATGTCGGCCGGAAAGTACTACTCGCTCAGTATTCTGGTCCATCACGTTTTCGGCGGACTCGGCATGCTCCTCCTCCTCCGCGCGCTTTTGGCCAGCGAGACGGCATCTTTTCTGGGCACGATCCTGTGGATGTCCTCAGGGCCTTGGCTGGCGACCGCCAACATGCTCAATCTTTTCACCGGGACCTCGTGGATGCCATGGATGATGCTCGCCGCCGAGCGAACGGCCGCGAACCCGACGGTGCGGAACGCTGTCCTGTGGGGTGGGTCGGTCGCGGCGTGTCTCTTGACCTGCTCTGAGCCCGTATTCATGGGAGGGGCACTGGCGGGAATCTGGTATCTGTTCCGGTGCAGGCAGCTCGGAAGAAGCCTCCCCCGGTACTTCGCTCTCGGGGGCCTTGCGCTCGCCACCGCGCTCCTTCTGTCGGCAGGTCAATGGCTCCCGCTCGTGGGTAGCCTCGAAGGAACGGCACGCGCGGGACTGGAACACCGCATACGCACCTACTGGTCGCTCCACCCGCTCTTGCTGCTCCAAATGCCCTTTCCGATCTTCTACAGAAGTCTGCCTTTTATCTGGACGGAAGAGTTCGACGACTTCACGTATCCCCTGCTCCGCTCTGTATTCGCGGGAATCGGGCCCCTGGTGCTCGCCGGACTGGCCATCTCGGGCGGCCGAAGCAGGGCACGTTTGCTCGGCGCCGTTTTCGCCGGATCCATACTGTTCGCTCTCGGAAAGTACTCACCGGTCTACGACCTCATTGCGGATCACGCTCCGATTCTCGGTTCGCTCAGATTCCCGGTGAAAACGATGCTTCTGGCCAGTTTCGTGCTTTCGCTGCTGGCCGCCATGGGATGGGATCAGACGCAGAAGGCGTATGGCCAGGCACGGGCTGGGGTGGCGGGTTTTCTAATGGGCCTCGCGGTGGTTTGGGCGATTGGGGTTCACTTCGTGGGTCCCCTGATCGCGAGCAAACCGACGTCAGCGGATGTGCTCTGGAGTGCGGTTGGCTTTGGCCCCACGTTCGTGTGCGGCGCTCTCATGATCTACAGCCTTTCGCGGATCAGCCGCAGTGCTACGCATCGCCTTGTCGTGTTCGTCAGCGTCGTCCTCCCCTCGCTCTATTACAACGCGCGCCTCAACGAAATGGCGCCCGCAGCCCTCCTGACCTACCGTCCGCCGATGGTTGATGCCTTCCGCCAGGACGGGGGCAGGCGCGTGTACTTCCGCGCCCGCGACAAGGAAACTCCTGCGGTCATCAATCTCAATCGCAAGCCGCCCAAAGGGTTCGCCCTGGAGGTGGCGATCGCGGCCAGCGTTAAGCAGATCCTTCCTCCGACGGTGTCCCGAATCTTCGGCATCAGGAGTAGTTTCGAGACCGACATGAAAAACGTCCAGACTCGCTACGTCCGGCAACTGTCACAGCTGCTGGAGGACGCGCACAAGACACCGGGGGAGCTTCGGGTTATGCAGGCTGCCGGTGTGACGCACATGGTCACCCTCGACACAAAGGGGACGGACAAGCTCACCCTGGTCCGCTCGGAGACAACCCTGATGGGCGACGCCGTGTACCTGTATCGGGTTCCGGATCCCCTCCCTTGGTGTTATGTCGTCGACGGGATACGAAGCCTCGACAACTATCCGGCCGCCCTTGATCTCGCCTATTCCAGCTACGACCTCCGGAGGGTCGCTCTTGCCCCTGAACTGGCGCCTCGCGCGTCGGTGGACGCGCACCCCGGCGACTGCTCGGTCGAATTCGACGGAACGAGCCGAACTCAGGCGACGATCACGTCGCGGCGCGATGGTTTGGCGTTGTTCCTCGACGCCTGGGCGCCTGGCTGGACCGCCACTCTGGACGGGCGGCCCGTGCCGGTTGTTCGCGCCAACTTTGCGTTTCGCGGCGTCGCTGTCCCGGCGGGCACCCATAGAGTTGAACTCCGCTATAGGCCGACGCGTCTGTTCGCCGGCCTCTGGGTTTCGGGTTTGTCGCTCGGCGTGGCCATCGCGGTCTTCATGGCTTGCGGCAAGCGCGAGGCCTTACTGGCCGACCGCGCCCTGTAAGTCGGGGCGCCACAGAAACGAGTCTCTTGACACCCAGACGCGACCGTCTGCGAGAACGAGTTCAACACCGAGTGGGTCGCGAGGCGTCGCATGGAGCGCGCCCGAGGCGATCAAGTCGCGCCACGAGCCGGGAAAAACCCCCAACTGGTGGCGGTATTGGTCAACTCTCCGTTGAACCGCCGCCACGAGCGCGAGAGCATCGAGGCGGAGGAGGTTGCGCCGCGCGTTCTCTTGGACGAAAGGCAGATCGGAAGTCGCAAGCGACCGCCAGATCTCGCGGGCCCCCTCGTGATCCCCCGATTTCCTGGCTAGGTCCCCGGCCAGGGTTCGCAGCCAGAAGGGAGCGCCGGGGAGCGCTGCCGATTCGCTGAGTTCCGCCGCGGCGCGCACTCTGTCGCCGAGATACTCGAAGCGAAAAAGCGCGGCATCGCGGCGGAGGAGCCAGTTGTCAGGGAGCGCCCCGACGCCCCGCTCAAGCAGCCGCACGGCAGATCGCGGCCGACCGAGTCCGAGGGGCGGTGGCTCCGCCAGGAATGTGGCGCCGAGTTGATAGGCGATGGCGAACTGCGGATCGAGGGTAATGACGTTTTCGACAAGGGGCTCAACGAGGTCGTATTCCTTGACCTGCGCGAAGGCTTTCTGGCCACCGTAGTACTGGACTGTGCGCAGCCAGTAGAGATCGGCGACGGCGAGCTCAAACCCGGAGAACAGGTGGCGCAGTCGAGGACCCGACCACGCAGCCAGACGTTCCTTCTCGTAATCGGTCGTCTGGTGGCGGGACTCGACGGCGCCCTGCGTGAGGACCATCCCCACCACGGCCGCCACGAGGGTGAAGACCGCTTTCATCGCAGATCCTTCCTCTCGAAACGAAGGACGGCGATCGAGAGCGCGATGCCGATGTAGCAGGCCACATAGGCAGAGACACCCAGGAGCTGCCCCACCGGGACGATGTCTCCATAGACCGCCAGCGCTTTGAAGTCCATGTAGCGGTAGTTGGGCAGCCCAAGATAGAGCGCATCCCAAAGCAGTTGAGGACTCTCGGGCGAGATCTCACGGGCGTTTCTGATGATCTCGGACCACCGCCCCGCGATGTAACACGCGAGGGAGGAGACCATCGCCATCGTCGGCGAGGTGAAGGCCGAGAACGCCATGGCGATCACGGCAGCGAGAAGAACCTGGAAGGCGATACCCAAAACGGCCACCAGGAGGCGGACTTCGATCCTCACCCCGATTTGGGCGAGCGCCGCGCATAGGATGAGGAACAGGCCGGCGAGATTCATCAGCTGAGCGACCGCCATGCCAGCGAACTTCCCGACGACGAACGAGGCCCGACTCACGGGTCGCGAAAGGACGAAATAGAACGAGCGCTGCTCCACCTCCCGCGCGATGGCGCTGCTCCCGCCGACGAGCCCGAAGAACACGGCGATGAGTTCCATGGCGGCGAGCCCGATGTCCTTGAGAATCTTCTCGTCCTGCCGAACGCTCAACTCCTTTCCGAGCACGGCCACCAGAACCGCGAGGGTCAGAAAGAGCCCAAGGCTGGCAAAGAGCCGTTTTCGGGCGGACTCCCAGAACCCCAGCCGGACGCAACCGAGAAAGGCGCGAAGCTTCGACATCATGAAGGACGGTCTCCCCGGGTTTGCATCGATCCTTCGATCCTTCGGGCGAAGAACTCATCGAGCGATTCGTGCTGAGGCTGGACACTGACGATGCCGCAACCCCTCCGCTCGAGGTCGCTGAGCGACCGCCCCAAGTCGTGGTGAGGGACCACCGCGCGATAATGCATCGAACCGGGAAGCGCCACTGCGTTCGGAACCTGACGGAGCAGACTCTCCGGCCCGCTCAACGTGATTTCGAAGCGGTCCGCCCGGGACTCAAGGAGGTCGCCGAGCGATCCCGCCGCGAGGAGACGACCGTTCGAAATGAGCCCCACACGGTTGCAGAGCGCTTCGGCGTCCTGAAGAATGTGGGTGGAGAAAATGGTCGTCCGCCCTCGGACGCGGAGTTCTTGAATAAGCTCGCGCACCAGGGCGCGCCCGAGGGGGTCGAGGCCGGACATGGGCTCGTCGAGAACAATGAACTCCGGGTCGCCGAAGAGAGCGAGCGCAATGGCGAGCCGTTGCTTCATCCCCTTTGAGAGACGTCCAACCCGCCTCCCAGAGTCCCGGGCGAGATCCACGCGCTCAACCCAGTGGTGCGCATGGCGGCGAACATAACCTGGGGCAAGACCAAGAAGGCGCCCGGCATTTTCAAGCGACTCGAGCGGGGTCAGAAAGTCATGGACGAACGGCTGCTCGGGCAAATAGCCGGCGCGGGTTTTCCAACCGAGGGCTCGGGGCGACGAGCCGAGGATTGTCACCGAGCCCGAATCGGCCTGGGTAAAGCCGAAGATCAGCGAAAACGCGGTCGTCTTCCCGGCGCCATTGGGCCCTATGAGGCCGAAAGTCTCGCCCGGCTGGACGCGGAGATTGAACCCTTGAAGGGCATTTCTCCGACCGAGATGGAGGAATCCCGTCGGGTAAGTCTTTGTGACATCGATTAGTTCGACTGCCGGCAACATGAGGAAAACTCGGACCCGCGAGGGCTCATAACGGAGGGTAGTTCCAGGAGGCCGTCGCCGGGAAAACAAAAAAGCTGGGCCCGATGTCGGGCCCAGCCAAACGCTCGGAGAGGCGGAGTTACCTGATC
>JANLWV010000101.1:0-24298 GCA_031364765.1 Vicinamibacteria bacterium | reverse complement strand
CTGGAGGTGGGTCTCCAGGTGTCCTGAAGGTAGACCCCGTGGTTCGAGTCGTGAGCCTCGCGGGCGTTGACGGTGGCGGGCGTGGCATAGCGGCGGTGGAAAGGAATAAGACCGGCGGCCGGGTTGTTGGGATCCTTCATCCGCTGCTCCTCCAGAATGAATCCACCGTTGACATACTGGGTCTGAAGATCGTAACGGTTGCGGGGGGCCGCGAAGAAACCGGTCTGGAACTCGTGCGTGCCGCCCCAACCGTTCTTGAAGTACGTGAAATCGCCGCGTACGATGACTTGAGACGCGGGCTGCAGGCCCAGCGATTGGGCGTTGCCTCCCTCGAGGATGCGCCCCGAGCCCTGCACCGACACCGCCTGCACGTTGGCGCGCTCGTGAATGATGATCTGAGGCCCGGATCCTGGCACCTGGTCGACAGTGCTTTGGTCCGAACCGCCCTTGTTGTTGTAGGACGCCAGGAGTGTTGAGGTGAGGTTTTGTCCCCAGACGGATGTGACCTTGGCGCCGTAGAGCGATCCGCCGGTTGCGTTGACAGAGACAGGCTCGTAGTTGTATTCCCGGTCGCCCGAGAAAGTGAGCCGGTCGCGCTGGTAGAACACCTGCGCCTCGTGCGAAGAGTTCAGTCGGGCCGTGAGCTTGAGGTAGGGCTGCCAGCTCTCGCTGGTGTTGTTGAAGAGAGGCTTGCC
The DNA here is from genome assembly GCA_031364765.1 of Vicinamibacteria bacterium. GTDB lineage: Bacteria > Acidobacteriota > Vicinamibacteria > Fen-336 > JAGNNV01 > JAGNNV01. The sequence goes on along the minus strand of JANLWV010000101.1, from coordinate 23,603 downwards.
GGCGAAGAACTGTTGAAGCCGCTGGACCTCCACCCCGGTGCGGGAGATTCCGCTTTCCGACTTGGCTTTGCGGATGGCGCCGAAGAACCAGACCCGGTCTTTCTTGATCGGGCCGCCGAGCGAGGCGTCAAACTGGTTGACATACGCAGTAGTGGGCGTTCCCAGCGCGGCCTTGGCGGGATCGCACGAAACCGCCGTCACCCCGTTGATCGTGTTCGAGAACGGATCGCAGTTTCCCGCGTTGTTGTCGTTCCAGCCGAAGGGCTGATGGGCCCAGCCGGCGCTGCCCTTGAACGTGTTGCCGCCGCTCTTCGTGACTACGTTCATGACGAGGCCAGTGCCGAGGGGAGCCGAGGCGTCGACCCCTCCGGTCTTCACCTGGATGTCCTGGATCATGTCCGCGCCCATCGCGACATACGTGATTTGCGCGTCGTTGTAGTTGGAGGCGAGTGTGCCTTCGAGCTGAATCACATGGGCGAAGTGCTCGGTCGCGTGGCCGAAATAGACCTGGCGTCCCGAGCCGTCGTCGAAGCTGCGCGAGATGACGCCCGGTGTGAGTTCGAGGAAGTCGCTCCAGTTTCGGCGAGCCTGAATCGGCATCTCTTTCTGGAAATCGCCGTCGAAGTTCAGGACGTTGGAGGGCTTGGAAATCTCCAGCATCGGCGTCTCGGCTTCGACGGTGATCGATTCCTCGAGACCGCCGACCTTCAGGGTGAAGTCGAGCGCGAAGGTCCCGCCCGCCCGGATCAGGATCTTTTCGCGGTTGATCGTGGTGAAGCCCTGCATTTTGGCGGTGATGACGTAGGTGCCGGGCTTCATGTTGATGAGGCGGTAATATCCCTCCGCGTCCGTCACCGCGGTAATCGGCGCAATGGCGCTCGCGCTGGTGGCCGTGATCGTGGCGCCGGGCAAGGACGCCCCCTGCTCATCCTTTGCGTAACCGCGTAAACCGCCGTCGGTCTGGGCGAATACAGCGGTCGAGGCGAGGAGCATGGCTCCGGCCAAGCCAATCAGTGGATGGATTTTCTCGAACCTCATGGGCATTCTCCTCGTATGGGTGGCGCATCCCCTCAAGCGGAGCCGACCGGCATCCCCGGGGGAGACGAAAAACAGTTAGCCGCAGTAGACGCCCGTTCGGCCGCGCATGTCAAACGCCCGTTCGGCGGGCGTCCAGGCTCAGGCTAAAGAACAACCGGTCCCTTAGGCGTTTCGAGTTCTACGCCGATCGCCGCCCGCGCGGAAAGGACAACGGCACAGCCGAGACCCAGCGCTTCAAGCGCGCCGCGAAGAGCTTCGGGCTCCGGGTGTCGGATGGAAAAAGCCCGCAACCTCAGACCTTGTGGAGCGGTCTGTCCCGGATGATTCTGGACAGATTCCCATTCGATGAAGAAGGGGAGCGCACCGTCGAATGTCCCGTGCTCGCGATGCTTCGGAAAGGCCAGCGTCCAGGCGAGGCGTTGTCCGTCGGGACGAACCCGCGACCCTTGACGGAGAGGCTGGCAGACAAGGCCGGAAGGCAACGCGGCCTGGAAACGGGACGCGAGATCGCTCGATTGCGCGGCCCACGTGGCGATTCCGGGCTCCCGAAAACCACGAAGCCATGGCACGTAAAAGGTTTCAACGCCCGGCTGTTCAGGATCGGGCGCGATGATCTCGATGTACTGCCGTGGACCAATCGACGCGAGGGCATTCCAGGTCCCGAGACCGGGGTGCGAACCGCCTGCTGCTGCGCGAACCCCTGTTTTCTCTTCAAGCCAAATGATGCCGCTTTCGAGGGTGGGGGCGCCAATCAGAAGATGATCGAGCGCGCGGTAAGCGTCCTGTATCACCTCAGAATCATAGGTTCGCCGGTGCGCCATGCACGCGAGGAGTATTGCACATGGTATGACTATATGCAATACTGATGGCATGAAAGATCGAGACCTCTGGAAGGAAACGATCGAAGAGGCCTGGACCCGGAAGAGCATCGTCTGGCTCCGGGGTGTTCGTCGCGTGGGGAAGACCACCCTGGCTCAGTCGCTCGACCGCGTCCGATACTTCGACTGCGAACTTCCAGGCGTCAGGCGACGAATTGAGAACCCGGAGAGTTTCCTTAAGCACAACCGCGGCGCGCGCCTCATTCTCGATGAGGTCCACCGGCTTCCCAACCCTTCGGAAGTTCTGAAGATCGCGGCCGATCACTTTCCCGAGACGCGAATTCTCGCCACCGGTTCGTCGACGCTTGGCGCATCGGCGCGATTCAGAGACACTCTGGCTGGCCGCAAGGCTGATGTATTTCTGCCCCCCATGATCGTTCGCGATCTGGTCGCTTTTGGCCGCCCGGATCTCGACCATCGGATGCTGCGCGGGGGGCTCCCGCCTTTCTTCCTCGCCCCAACTCTCCCGGAGAGAGACTTCCAGGAGTGGATGGACGCCTACTGGGCGAAGGACATCATGGAGCTCTTCCGGCTGGAGAAGCGGGCGGCCTTCCAGCGACTCTTCGAACTGATGCTCATCCAAAGCGGTGGCATCTTCGACGCCTCCAGGTTCGCGCGAGACTGCGGGGTCAGCCGCACGACCATCGCCAACTATTTGTCGGTCCTCGAGGCCACGTCCGTGGCCCACGTGGTGCGTCCGTACTCAGCCGGCGGATCGGCGGAGATCGTGACCGCTCCTCGTGTTTTCGGCTTCGACACCGGATTTGTTTCCTATCACCGCGGCTGGAATGAGCTTCGACCCGACGACGTGGGGATCCTGCTTGAGCACCTCTTCCTGAACGAGGTTCACGCCCATGGCGCCCGGTTCGGGGTTCACTACTGGCGAGACAAAGCCCACCACGAAATCGACTTCGTCTTGCTGCGCCGCGGAGGAGACCCGATCGCCGTGGAGTGTAAACGGTCCGAAAAATCGTTCGACGCAACCAACCTGGCCGCATTCAGACGCCGCCACCCACGGGGAGCCAACTGGCTGGTGATTCCAGAGGGGGAAGGAGCTTGGACCATGACCGTTCGTGGCCTGGATGTCGAAGCGGTTCCGCTGGCTGAGGTTGAGCGAATGCTCCGCGGCGGTCCGGTTCGAAGACCGCGTTCGCCTGCTCGTCGCCGACCAGCGAAGAGATAGCACCGGCAGGGAAACTTCCCCCAAAAGAAGAGGGCCTCCGAAGAGGCCCCCTTTGCGTCTCAGGCGCTTGACGAAGGGCCTGACGCTGCGTCCAAGTGCTACCTACCAGCTGATGCGAGCCGAAAACCGCGCGATGCGGGGCGGCAGGATGGTGATTGGCGCCCCCAACGTCGGAACGTTCACTCCGGTCTCGCTGATCGTCAGGCGACCCGTGCGCGCGTTCAGGCTGTACTCAGGGTTTGCGTTGAACACGTTGAACAGATCGAAGATGACGCCAAGCTTCGCGCGCCCGCGCAGGCCGATCTTCTTCTCAGCGCGGAAGTTGAGTTGCTTGTAGGTCGGCAGCCGGTGAGCCGTGACCTCCTCAGCCATGAAGTTCTGCGTGAGGCCACCGACTGCGGCACTGAAGACGCGTCCGTACGGGAAGCCCTGCTGCATGTTGAACACCGGCGTGAGGCGCAACCCCCAACCAGGCTCATACGAGCCGTGGATCTTAAAGTTCCACTGGGAGAACTCGGTCTTGTCAGCCTGGCCGTTCGGTGTGATGGGGTTGCCCGAGGACCCGGAGAAGCCGCCGGCGAGGGTGCCGCCGCTGCCGACGTTGTTGCCCACGCCGGTACCGAAGTAGCTCGTGCCGAATTCGGAGGTCCAAGTCTTTGCGAACGAACTGACCATACTCCACTTGTTGCTGAAGCGCTTGGTCGCGCCGACCTCGAGCGTCTTATAGTCGGCCGTATAACCGTCCGGGTTGAAGATGTAGTTCACCACCGGTAGCGCAGCGTTTGCCGGGTTCAGGCCGAAGGCCGCCACCGTGCGTTCGTCGCCGCTGTTGGCGTTGCCGTCAGGACCGATGTCCGTTACCGTCGCCGGCACGGTCCACGCGGAGCGAGGTCGGTTCTGGTTCTCCTGCTGACGGCCGTTGCGATCCATCTTCCAGACGAAGCCGACGCGCGCGCCGACGTTGCCTCCGAGGTTGCGCTCAAGCCATGTCGACAACTCGTCCGTGTAAGAGTTCCGCAGGTTCGGATCGACGACGACGCTGGCCGTGCCGCCGAACTGGGCTTGGAGCGCGCCCGACTCGCCGGCCTGCCAGACGCGGTCGCCATTCAAGTCGTTCCAGGCGTACTGGGAGTACTGGGTTCCAGTGTTGGGGTTCGCGCTGTCGGCGAGGCCGACGCCGGGGTTGAAGAAGTAGCGACCGAAGTTCGCCTTCCAAACCGTCTTGCCATCGCCCGTGAGGTCGTAAGTGACGCCCAGTCGAGGCGTCACGTGGTTGAAGGTCTGGATATTACTGACCGCCGCGAACGTTGCAGCCTGTGGCGAGAAGCGGCTGGACGGACGCGCCTGCTCGGGCAGGAACACGCGGTAGCGGTCGTAGCGGCCCCCCAGGTTGATCGTCAGCTTGTTAAGGACGAAGGTGTCGGTCACGAACAGACCGTAGTTCCGAAGGCCGTTCCATGAATCGCTTGCGAGGCCAAGGCGCACGAAATCCGGCACGCCATTGTTGACGACGTGGAGCACATTGTTGGACCAATAACTGAAGAACCGCTCGCGGCCTGTCTCGTGCTGAACCTCCCCGCCGACTTTGATTTGATGGCTGCCGCCGAGCTTTTCCGCGAAAAACGTATAGGCGCCGTGGATCTGCTTGCGCCGACGGTCGAGCTCCCAGTCGTATCCCCCGCCCTTTACTGCGAGCGTGGCGCGGTCCTCGACGCGCGGCGTCGTCTGATCGTTGCCGACGAGCGCGAAGTTGTAACCGAACTCGCCCGCGCGGATCTCAAGGAACCCGCGGTTGCCCAGGATCCGGTTGTACTCGACCTTGCCGACCCAGGAGGGAGAGTCCTGCAACGACGTTTCCTTCGAGGTCGGGTTCTGAGCGCCGGCGACGAATCCGGCCACGACCCTGAATGGCTGCTGCTTGACACCGTACTGAACGTAGCCGATCAGCTTGTCCTTCGGCGTGATCTGGTAGGTCACCTTACCGGTATAGTTGTTCAGCTTGGTCAGGAAGCCGGTTCCATCCAGGATCGCGCCTGATGGCGGCTGGTAGACCGTGTTCTCCTGGCGCAGGAGGCCAACCCAGAACCAGAGCTTGTCCTTCATGATCGGCCCGCCGATCGAGGCGTTCAGATTCTTATAGGAGACGAGCGTGTTCGCCTCGTTGCGCTTTAAGCCCAGTTGCTGGATGACCGACCGCGGAATGTTGGCGTAGCCGCGGTTCAATTGGTCCTGCGTGAGGTTCGTGCTTTGCAAGACGTCGCCATCCTCATACTCGTAGTAGACCTCACCCGTGAGCTTGTTGCCGCCCGCCTTGCCGATGAAATTTGTCAACACGCCGCCCGACGGCATCTCGGCCGTGTTGCCCGCGGCGCCGATCACGACTTCATCGAAGGAGCCGTAGTCGAAGTAGAAGCCGGCTGCCGCGGTGCCCTCCGTCGTGTTGATACCCTCGATGAGAGGACGATTCTGGCCGCCGTTGCCGTATGCGACGTAGCCTGTCTGCGTGCCCGCCGAGCTGCCGCCTACGTCGAAGGTCCTGAGCTGCACCGCCGGTGTCGAGCCCAGCAGTGACCACATGTCGCGCGCGTTGGGAAGCGAATCGAGCATGCCTTTGTCGAAGTTGGTCTGAACACGGGTGGCCGTGGTGTCGACGGCGGGAGACTCGCCGGTGACGTCGACCGTTTCCGACATGTTCTTGACGCTGAGCTTCCCGGTCACATTGGCCGTGAATCCGATGCCGAGGCGTATATCCTGTTTGGTCACGGGTCCAAAACCGGAAAGCTCGAACTTCACGGTGTAGGTACCCGCAGGCAGGCCGATGAAACGGTAGACGCCCTGAGAGTTTGTGGTGTCGGTGCGGGCGCCCATCATCGACGTGCCGCTGACGGTTACGGTGACGCCCGGAAGGATGCCGCCGCTCTCATCTTTAACTTCGCCCTGGATACTTCCAGTGGATCCGGCGCCGCCCTGTGCGAACGCGGGCGAAACCCCGGCAACGACCAAAAGCAGTAATGCTATGAGCCAACGATTTTTCAACTTAAAAACCCTCCTAGAGGTTTTCCGGTGTTGTTTGCCCAGCGAGAGGGGACCCTCCGTCCCCACCCGCCGGGGCTTCTTAGCCACGTCAGCCAAGAGGCCGATTGGCGAATTGTCATCTCCTTATAACAACTCCCGTGCCAGAGGGCAAGCGGGCGAGGGTGATGACTCGCGAAACCTAAGTTCAATATTTTCAACGTCCCATGGTGGTATCACGGGCACCGACTTGGATTCGCCTGTCGGAAGATTGGATTCCCATTCCAATTTTCCTTTTCCATGAAGAAAAAGGCGCGGGAGCTATCCCGCGCCTTTTCGAACGACACCCGAGGCTGATCGGAGCCTCGGACCTGACCGCGTCTAGAAGTCCAGACGCACGCCGAAACGGACGATCCGCGGATCGAGCAGCGCAATCAGCTCGTTGAAGCGGTTGTTGACCGCGAGGGGCGTGTTGGTTGCCGGCGAAGTCAGACGGAAGTTCACCACGGTGTCCGCGTTGAGCGCGTTGAACACGTCCAGCATTGCCGTGAGCTTCCGATTGCCCCTGATCTTGATCGCCTTCTCGGCGCGCAGGTCGAGGATGCTGACGTTGGGTGAACGATTCGCGCTGAGCGGCTCCATCGCCACGGTCGTCGCCCCGAGGACGGGCAGGTTCACGCTGACGCTGCGAGCCCAGTTGTAGCCACTTTGAAGTTTGAACGACCCGGCCACCGCCAGCTGCCACGGCAACTCATACCGGCCGATCAATTTGGCGTTCCAGAACGTCTGGCTCTGCCGACCGAAACGCCGCTGATTCGGATTCCACAGAAAGGACGTCTCATGACGGATGACACCGAGCGCGCTGGTGGATGACTGAGCCGGGCTCACAAAAGCATCCGCCCACGTGTTCTCGAACGAGGCGAGAAGCATCCACTTGTTCTTGAGCCGCCGGTTCACCGCGAACTCGACAGTGTGGTAGTCGGCTTCATTGCCCGGAAGTCCGTAGGCTTTGGGGTTCCCATAGACGCGGTTGCTTGCTGTTCCTGCGGCGACGGTAACGAGCGGCACCACTTTGTCGTCCGCGGTGCCCGTCAGTCCGTCCGGGCCGACATCCGTGAAGTTAAAGGGAACGTTCGCGCCAGCGCGGAGCGTGTCGACTTCGGCCCACTCGTTTCGCGTGCCTTTGAAAACATACGAACCACGCAAGGACAGGCCGGGCACCAACTCGTGCTCGAGATGAGTTGAGACTTCCAGGCCATAGGGATGATCGATCGCTCGATCCACCTTCACGAAACCGGCGCCGCCGAGTTGCGAGATCAGACGTCCGAGTTCCTGAACTCCGTCCACCAGCTTGTTGTTGTTGAGGTCGCAGCCCGAGGTTTGACCCGCGGTGCAAGCTACGAACGCGTACCGATTTTGCGCCGCGCCCACGGGATTCTCTCGATCTGTGACGTCGGCGCTTGGGTTGTACGCGTATTTGCCGAAGAAGGCCTTGAAGACAGTTCGCCCCTTGCCGGTTAGATCCCAGGCAAACCCAACGCGAGGCGAAATCGACGCGAGAGTCACAGCGTTCAGCGCCGACACCGTCACCGGCTGGAAGATCGCCGACTGATTTGGCTTGAAGCTTTGATCGGGCCAGCCAAGGACATACCGGTCGTATCGCGCCGACAGGTTGAGCGAGAAACGAGAACTGATCGCCCAGGTGTCATTAAGATAGGCTGCGGTCTGAACCGCGTCATTCACCGACGCATTCGGCGTGTTCCAGATGTCGACTTCCTGGGTCGTGATCGCCCCGCCCACCGAGCGGGCATCGCGATACCAGATATCGCCGGGCTGGAAGGCCTGGAACTCCCTGCGGTCCCGCTGCCATTCGAAGCCGAGCTTGAAGTTGTGGCTGCCGGGCCCGAAGTTGTCGACAAAATAGGCCAGGCTGCCGGCGATCTGAGGCTTGTACCGGAACTGGTCCTGGTAAGCGTTGTTGCCGCCGGAGAGCTGGCCGGTGGCGAGGTCGATACGCCCGGGCCCGACACCCGTCGTGTCGGAGGACCCTGTCTTCGTCGGGTAAAGCGGAAACGCGTTGAGCCAATGCGAAACCTGAAGATCAAGGAACGCCCGGTCGGAGAGGACGCTTGTCCACTCAAGCTTGGTGGGCCGGTTCTTTGAGGCCTGGTAATAAGCCGACTCGATCGGAGTAGTGAGTGAGAGGCCACGCAGCGGCTGGAGTTTCGTCCGCTGATTCCAGAAACCGATGATCTGGTTCTTTGGGTTCAACTGGAATGTCATTTTCCCGGTGTAGTTCTTCAGCCGGCTCTGCGCTTCCGTGCCGGGAAGGCCAAGGATGGTCTTGAACTGGTTATTGTCGCGATACCCTGCGAAAAACCAGAGCCTGCCTTTGATGATTGGACCGCCGACGCTAACGTTCAGGTCGTACTGCTTGGTGATGGGGTTGCCGGTCTGCAGTCCGAGCAGACGGCCGGTACCGGGCTCAACGATGGTAGGCGCCTTGAATCCTCCGTCGCCGACTCCGCCCGGGCTCTTGAAGGCCGACGGAACGTTGTCGCCGATGGTTTTCTTTCCTTCGTAGTCGTAGTACACCTGACCGCCGAACTTGTCGCCGCCGGACTTGACCGTGATATTCATCAGCGCGCCCGGACCCGCTTGCTCGCCAAGGTTGCCGGCGCCGCCGAGCTGGAATTCTTCAAAGCTGCCGAAGTCGAAGTAGCCGGCGTTCGCGCTGGTGCTCTCCGTGACGTTGATACCTTCGATCATGGTCTTGTTCTGGTCGCCGACGCCGTAGGTCATGTAGCCCGTCTGGGTGCCGGTGTGCGAGCCACCCACGTCATAGGCCTGCATCTGGAAACCCGGAGCCTGTGACATCGCGGCCCAGACGTCGCGGGCGTTCGGGATGTCGGTCAGGAGTTCCTTGGTGAAAGCGGTGCCGATGGACGTGGTCTTGGTGTCGACCGTCGGCGCGTCCGCCGTGATCGTCATCGTTTCACTGAGGGACGCCGGCTTCATCTTGGCGTCGATGGTGAACGTCTGATTCAGGGTGACGCGCACGCCTTCGCGCTTGATGGTCTGGAAGCCCTGAAGCTGATAGGTGATGGTGTAAAGGCCCGAGGGCAGGGCCGGGAACCTGTAGCTCCCATCGGGACCCGACGTTGTGGTCTGGGGCTGAATGAGGGCGGGCGATGTCGCGGTAACCGTCACGCCGGGAACGATGGCGCCGCTGTCGTCGGTCACGACGCCGGCAATTCTGCCTCGGAGCTCTTGAGCAAGAGCGCTCTGAGACAGGGTGGCGATCGCCAGAAACGCGACGGCCAGGGACCTGGTTAAACGCATAGAAGTTCTCCTCAATTGAAGGGGGAATCTGAAACCAACGCCAGAAGTCTTAGAAAACAGAAGGATCTGCACGAACCGGGCCAGTCGCTTATTGGGGAAAGAATGGACCCCGAAGTGGTTCCGTGTCAAGCCTATCCAGCCAAGTGCGCCGCCGCCGCCGCCCTTGAAATCCATTGAGTCGGAACTTTGATCCAAGACCTTGCAGTTTCTCGTGGTCTGGCCTGGGGTCGTACGATCTTCAGGAGACTCCCATGTCCCTGAACGCTCGATCGCGCCAAGTTTGGTCTACTGCCCGGGTCAAGGTCTGGCCGGACCTCATGGTTCTCGCCACCTTTCCCCGATTTGCGGGCGACCGGGTGGCCGCTTTTGCTGGCCGGGTGGGTGTGCGCGACGCGTCTGCCTTTGTTGCGTTCGTCACCGAAGGAACGGAGTGCACACTCACCGCGCCCGAAGGAGCCTTCGCGGCGTGGCGCCTCAAGTCCCGTGCCACGGAGGTGGCGAGAGGCTTGCGGGCGATCACCATCGACGCCTCGATGCCGTTGGACCTCATCGGTTTTTTTGCCCCCGCGGCCGAGCGACTGGCCATCGCAGAGATTCCCATCATTCCCCAGTGCGGATTCCGCACGGATCACGTGCTTGTCCCCGAACGCCTGCTCGACGACGCGGTGCGCGTCATCGAGGGGCTCATCGCCGATGCCCGGTCCACGAGCGAAGTCGAAGGGCGCAAGGAGAGTCATTGATGACGACCATTCTGACCGCCGCAGAGCGCGAATCGCTCATAGTCGAATACGAACGAGGGGCCACCCTCCTGCGCACGGCCTGGGAGGGTATCCCGGAAGACGCCGAGAAGTGGAGACCCGGGCCGGATCAATGGTCGGCGCACGAGGTCGTGATTCACTGCGCGGATTCGGAGACGTACGCTGCCACCAGGATACGTCTGCTGGTCGCGGAAAAGGATCCCGTGATCGTCGGCTATGACCAGGAGAACTGGGCGAAAGTCTTCAACTACCACGCCCAATCCGCCGACCGCGCGCTGAGAACGATCGACGCGGTGCGAACGGGCACCCTCTCCATCCTGAGATCGCTCGCCGAGCCCGACTGGGCCAAGGAAGGGAAGCACACCCAGTCCGGCCCGTACAATGCCTGCGACTGGCTCAAGAGTTATGGCGCGCACCTGACCAGTCACGCCAGCCAGATCCACCGCAACCTCGCCGCCTTCCGCGCGGCGAAGGGCTAGAGTCCCAACATGTTTTTCGACGAAAAGGTGGCCGGAGAGATCAAAGAGCGTTTCTCCGAAATGGTTCATCCCGTCAAGCTCGTGGTCTTCTCCCAAGCCCTCCAGTATCCGGAGTCGGAAGAGGTAAAGCGGCTGGTGGAGGAGCTCGGAACCCTGGATCCTCGCATCATTGTTGAGTCGAAGAACTTTGTCATCGACGAGGAGCACGCGAAGTCGCTGGGCGTCGAACGAATTCCCGCTATTGCGATTCTCCGCGCCGGGGTCGAGGGTGCTCCTGATCACGACTATGGTGTGCGCTTTTTCGGTCTGCCCATGCAGTACGACTTCGGCGTCCTGATCGACGGCATCGTCGACGTTTCGAAGGGGGAGAGTGGCCTCGATCCGGCCACGCTCGAAGCGCTCCTGGCGCTCCCCAAACCGGTCCACCTTCAGGTCTTCACGACACCCACCTGACCGTTCTGTCCCCGGGCCGTGCGCCTGGCCTACCGGTTTTCCATCGCCAGCGACAAGATCACGGCCGATGGGGTGGAAGTCACGGGTTTTCCGGATCTGGCCCGGCGCTACCGCGTTTCCTCCGTTCCCAAGACGGTCGTGGGCGAAGAGGGTGAGTTTGTCGGCGCGCAACCCGAGGCGGCCCTGCTTCAGCACATCCAGAAGGCCGCGGAAACCTCGCCGGTTTCCTAGCGGACGGCTAGTCCGGTTCCGCTCTCCGGAGCCCCTTCTCGCTGCGTGCTATATTCGAAAGTCTTCCTATGGTTCAGTTCAACTTTGCAGAAAGGACGATCAAGGCCAAGGTCGTTTTTTATGGCCCTGCGAAGTCGGGCAAGACGACGAACCTCGAACAGATTCATCGCCTCACGGATCCCACCGGCCACAATAGCCTCGTCTCGCTGAACACCGCGCAGGACCGGACGCTCTTTTTCGACCTTCTCCCGATTTCGCTCGGTCAGGTGTCGGGCTACGAATTCAAGATCCAGGTCTACACCGTTCCCGGCCAGGTGCAGTACAACGCCACGCGTCGTGTGGTGCTCGCCGGCGCCGACGCGATTGTTTTCGTCGCCGACTCGCGCAAGTCCATGGCGAAGGAAAACATTGCCGCCTTCGAGAACATGAAGGTGAACCTGCTGGCGAACCGGCTCGTCCCCGAGAAGGTCCCTCTCGTGCTGCAGTACAACAAGCGCGACATGCCGGACATCGACACCGAGGAAGAGCTCAATCGTCAGTTGAACGCGTGGGGCCGCAAAGCCTTTCTCGGAGTGGCGGCCAACGGCGAGGGCGTCCTCGAGACCTTCGGCGCAGCGGCTCAGGAGATGCTTCAGTCGATCGCGATCAAGTACAACCTGAAGGACAAGGGTCTCGATCCAGCGACCGTTCCGCAACATGTCGCCACGGCTCTCAAGGCGCTGGCCGGCAAGGCCGAGGACGTGACCGGGAAGGCGCCGCCCAGGTCGACGTCGGGAAAGCCCGGCTCCATCTCGCCGTCCAAGATCACGGTGACCCAGGTTCAGTCGGCCGACCCGAACGCGTCGCTGCAAGGAGGCATCGACGGCGGCGGTCTGGTCATCGAGGAACTGCTGGGAAAGGCCATCAAGTCCAACGTCGACATGGCCGAGGTTCTTACGAGCGTGGTTCAGGCCGTCAATAGCGGACTCTCCGCCATCCTCTCTCAGGCCGATCTTGCCCTTCTTTACAAGGAGGACATCAAGCGCAATGCCGCGATTGCCGCCATCAAGCGCGAGGCCGACCTGACCCAGAGACGGGTTCAGGCCATTTCGACCGGCGGCGCTCTTCCCCCCTCCTCCGTTCCCACGGCCGGACCAGCCACAAGGCTCGCTCAGCAGGTGAGCGCGCAGCGCCAAGCGTCCGGTTCTCCTCTGCCCCCGCCGAAGCCGGTTTCGACCAATCCGCCGTCCCGCCTCCCGCCCCCCGCGACGACCGGTTCAAGCGGATCGAATCATGGCTCGGCCGAATCGCCCCTTCAAGCGATATTGAAGGAAGGCGTGCGCCTCGCCCAGGCCGGCCTTTCCGCCGCCGGCGGAACCGTGGAGTTTGCGGATATCGCCGGCGAGCCGCCTTCGTGCCCGCCCGCGCATGTGTCCAAGCTCGTGAAAGCGGCAGTTGAGGGCGCCGCGGCATTAGGTCCTTCCGCCAGAATCAGCTTGCGCTCCGAGAAGAAACCCGTTCTGCTCAAGAGTCGCGATGGATCCGAGACGAAGCGCGACTTCCTTATGTTGATGGTCGCTCAGTCGGCGCTCATTCCGGTTGAAGAGCAGCAGAAGATTCCGACCGGCGCCGGCAGCGGTTCCTTGGGCGAAGCGGGAAAACTGGTCCGTGAGGTGGGTGGTTTCACCCGGTTCGCGCCCACGGCCACGGGCGGAACCGAGGCCCGTTTCTTCCTGCCGATGTAGGTGCGCGGGTACTCGCCTTTGAGGCAGGGTGACCCGACGCAGCGTGACCCGACCTAGGCCGAAACCGCCTTCAGGCCTTCGGACATCGCGTCGGCCGTGATGTCCCAGTTGTCGCGGTCGAAGACGTTCTTGCCGTCCTTGAACAAAATGATCTGAGGCGACTCGTGCTCGATGCCGGTCATGGTGGCGACGTGATTGCTCGCGGGCCGCGCTTCGACCACCTTGATGATGCCGAGCTTCAGATCCTCGCGCGGATCGAGGTGAGCCTGCACATGGACGAAGGTCTCCTGCGTCTTGTGGCAGTTGCCCGCCTTGAAAATAGCGGCGGTGGGATTCGCCTTCAGGAAGACGTCGACTTCGTGCGGCGAGGTGAGAAATGAGATGCGGTCCGTAAGAGGCATGCGCGAAGTCTAGTTTGGAGCCCCGCATCGTCCCGAACCGTCGCATGCCGGAGCGCGCGCTACCCGCCCGCCTTCGAAGCCAATAGACTTCCCGGAAGACTCGTGTCCCAAAGAGGAGACTCCATGCGTTTTTTGATCCCACTCGCCGCCTCCGCCCTCGGCTTCTCGTTGCTGGTGACCGGCCTGGCCGGGGCGCAGCCTTCGCGACCTGCCGGAAAACCGCCATCCATCGAAGAGAAAGCCGCGAGCATGAAGAAGCTCGACGGCTTCATTCCGGTTTACTGGGACGAGGCGGAAGGCAAGCTTTATCTCGAAGTCGGGAGCTTCGGAGTCGAAGTTCTGCACTCCAACGGCTTCGCGTCGGGCCTCGGTTCGAACGACATCGGTATTGACCGCGGGGCGCTTTCCGGCTCGCGCATCGTGATGTTTGAGCGGGTCGGGCCGAAGGTCATGCTGGTGGCGCCGAACTACAATTTCCGCGCGACCACGGACAACGCCGCCGAGCAACTCTCGGTGAAGGACGCCTTTGCGCGTTCGATCCTGTGGGGATTCACGGTGGCCGCGGAATCCGCGGGCCGGGTGCTGGTCGATGCGACGGCATTTCTGGTCCGGGACAACCTGAATCTGGCGCCTCGACTGCGGCCGGGGACCTACCGTCTCGATGAGTCGCGGAGCTCGGTCCACATGGCCGGCACGTTCAACTTTCCGAAGAACACAGAGCTTGAAGTCGAACTCACGTACACGCTCCAGCAGCCATCCGGCCCTCCGCAAGGCGGGGCGGCCCCCGGCCCGGGCCAGAACTTCGGCGGCGGCGGCTACTTCGAGGGCGTGCGCGATGTCGCGGCCACGGGAGAAGCGGCGAGTCTGCGCATCCACCACTCTTTCGTCGAACTTCCGGATGCGGGCTACAAGTCCCGCGCCTTCGATCCGCGCGCGGGATTTTTCGGCCCCGATTTTCAGGATCGCTCGGCGCCCCTCGGAACGCCCCTCGAGAAGCGCTACATCGGCCGCCACCGCCTCGCGAAGATCGACCCCCAAGCGAGGATTTCCGATCCGGTGAAACCGATCGTGTACTACCTCGACCCCGGAACGCCCGAGCCCATTCGCAGCGCGCTGCTCGACGGTGCTCGGTGGTGGAATCAGGCGTTTGAGGCCGCGGGCTACCGCAACGCGTTCCGCGTCGAGATCCGTCCGGAGACCATCCACCCGCTCGATGCGCGCTACAACGTCATCAACTGGGTTCACCGTTCAACCCGCGGATGGAGCACCGGCGGTTCCGTCTCCGATCCGCGAACCGGCGAAATCCTCAAGGGTGTGGTGACCCTGGGCTCGCTGCGCGTCCGCCAGGACTTCCTGATCGCGGAAGGTCTGCTCTCTCCCTACAAGACCGGGACGGAAGTCTCGAACGAGGCTCGCGAATGGGCGCTCGCGCGCATGCGACAACTGGCCGCCCATGAGGTGGGTCACACCCTCGGCATCGGCCACAACTTCTACGACTCCGATGCGGGCCGCATCTCGGTGATGGACTATCCGCACCCGTTCGTGACGCTTAAGCCCGACGGTTCGCTGGACATCTCCAAGGTATACGACACCGCGATCGGCGCCTGGGACAAGGTCGCGATTGCCTACGGCTATCAGGACTTCGCGCCCGGAACGGACGAGAAGGCGGCTCTCGCCTCCATCATCGACACCGCCCTGCAGAAGGACCTCCGCTATATGACCAACCAGGACATGGACGCGCACCCGCGCGTGGACCAATGGTCGAACGGGACCGACGCCGGTGCCGAGCTTGCGCGCATGATGGACGTCCGGCGCGCGGCGTTGTCTCGGTTCGGGGAGGCCGCGATTCAGAAGGGCGCGCCGATGGCGACCTTGGAAGAGGCGCTCGTTCCTCTCTTCCTTCATCACCGCTATCAGGTCGAAGCGGCGGCGTCCGTTCTTGGCGGCCAGCACTACACCTATGCAACGCGCGGCGACGGCCGCGTTCCGACGAAGCCCGCCACCGCGGCGGAACAGAAGCGCGCCTTCGACGCACTGCTCACGACGCTTAAGCCATCCGAACTCAAGATTCCGGAGAGCGTCTTGAAGCTCATTCCACCCCGTCCGCCCGGCTACGGTCCTCATCGCGAGCTTTTCCCCCGGTACACCGGCCTGACCTTCGATGCCCTTTCGCCGGCCATGGTCGCCGCGGACCTCACCATGTCCTATCTCGTCGAGCCGCAGCGGGCAGCGCGTTTGGTCGAACAGAAAGCGCTTGATGCGAGTCTTCCTGGTTTCGACGACGTTGTGAACGAGATCGTGCGAGCGACGTTCGGGCCCGAGACCACGTCGCCGTATGAGGCCGAGGTCGCCCGTGTCATCGAACGCGTCGTGGTGGATCGGCTGATGGACACTGCTGCCAACGCGCGTATGCCGCAGGTTCGAGCTATCGCGCAGTCGGGGCTCGGGACCATTCTCCATATGGGCGGCGAAAACCCGCACCGATGGTTGATCAAGCGGGAGATCGACAGATTCAACGAACGGCCGTCGACAGCGCCCTTGATGACCACCCCGACGGCGCCGCCGGGAGCTCCCATCGGAGATTCGGGAATGAACTACCTGTGGCGTCTTGTCGAGCCACTTTGCAGTCAGGATCTTCCGGCTTTCCGCCCTCTGGCCGAGCGGCAATAAGGACAGTCACATGCTCAGTCTATTGACGCTTCTTCTCGCCCCCGCTCCCGCGGCGGCGCCCTCAACCCGCGATCTCGCCCGGATCAACTGGATGGAGTTTCGCGAATTCGTTCCGGCGAAGGTGGACACCGTCCTGCTTCCCCTTGGCACCCTGGAAGCCCACGGTGTGACCGCGAACGGGGCCGACATTCTTGCCCCGGTCGCCATCGCCAACGAACTCGCGTCGCGGGTGAATGCCCTGGTGGCGCCGGTGATTCCCTACGGCTTCACCGGAGGACTCGACGCGTACCCCGGCGCTTTCACGATTCCCGAAGAAACGTATCGCGCCTATGTGAAGGCGACTCTCCAGGGTCTCGCGAAGAACAAGTTCAAGAACCTCATCCTCATTAACGGCCACGGAGGCGGCCAGACCGCGATTCTGAATGCGCTGGCCCAGGAGGTCGGTCGGGAGACCAACACCCGCATTCTCGTCATCAACTGGTGGAGCTACTGCTCGGATGTAACCACTGAAGTCTTTGGCGAGGATGGCGGCCATGCGGGCGAGAACGAGAACGCATTCATGATGGCGATCGATCCCACCCTCTCCCACAAGGAGCGCTACTCGCCCGAGATGGCGACCGCCAACCCACCGGCCGGAGCCTGGAGCGCCTATCCGAATCCTTCGTCGATCGGCCTCTACAAGGAAGGCCAGGGCTATCCGAAGTTCGACCTCCCGAAAGCGAAGGTTTACTACGTGAAGGTGATCGACAAGGTCGGCAAACTGATCGAAGACACGATCAGAAAGTGGAACCTCGCCGGGCTGTAGAGGCAAGTCAGCCGGCTGACGCGCGTTCCTCTCGAACCGCGCCGGCGTCGTGGACGCGCCGCTCGGGGGGGGTCACGTCACTCTTTGTAGATCCACGCTCCGGCGAGGGAGGCGAGGATCGCCTCGACGAGTTCAAAAGCAAGTCCCGTGATCGTGGGCCCCATCTCGAACACGCCCATCCACGTCATCATCAAGCTCAGATAGACGAAAGACAGGAACCAGATCGCGAGACCGGCGAAGGCGGCGGTCTTCGGGCCGGGTCCGAACCGCGGGCGGATGGCGGCGTAAAGGAAGATGTTGACGACACCGACGACGAACATCATCAGGGTGGCCTTCATGATGAATTCATCGCCGATGGGCGGGATCGACAGGCGCTTCACCATCGCGTCGCCCGCGTCCTTGAGGATGACGAGATTCAGGAAGGCTTCGCCGGCGTTGTAAACCACGCCCGCCAGCAGACCGCCGCCAATAACGCGGCCCACGTTGATGTTGCTCATGGAGACTCCTTCGGTAGTTCCGGGAAATTGGGAGAAGTGTAACGCCGCATCCATCGCAGACTAAGTCGTGTTTCCGCCACAAAGGATCGTCGCGATCCGACGGCCAGCATATCGCCCTCGATTCGAGAGGATGGCGGCGACACCGAGGGCTCCGGCGGGCTCGGCGACCATGCCGGTGTGCTGACGAACCATCAGCATCGCCCGTCGGATGACGTCGTCCTCCACCAGAACCACATCGTCCACGAGCCCGTGCATGTCGGCGACCGCTTCGGGAATGGGCACGCGAACCGCGACGCCGTCGGCGATGGTGTCGGCGGTCGGGGTTTCCACCACCGCGCCGCCCGGGCCGTTGCGCCACGACCGCTCCATCGCGGGCGCGCCCGCAGCGCTCACTCCGATGATCTCGGTGGCGGGCGACGCGGCCTTCACCCATCGAGCCACACCGTTCAGGAGCGCGCCGTTTCCCAGAGGGACGAGCACCGCGTCGAACGCCTCATCGCGCGCGACAAGCTCGCGACCGATCGTCCCGGCGCCTTCGGTGATCCAGGGCTCACGTCCATCCTCGATGAAGGGGATGCGCTGGCTCAAGGCCCATTCGCGACCGATGGACTTTGCGCAATCGAAGTCTGCGCCCTGGAGTTTCACGTCCGCACCCAGGGCTCGCATGCGCTCGACCTTGAGCGGATTCGCGTTCTCGGCGGCGAAGACGGTGAGAGGAAGGTTGTGGGTCCGGCATACGTACGCAAGGGCCTGGCCGAAGTTTCCGGCACTGGCGCAGACGAACCCTTCCTTTTGCACTCGCCCGGTCTCCACCGACTTAGCAACGAAGTACGAAGCGCCCCGGCCCTTGAAACTCCGAATCGGGTTCACGGTTTCGACCTTGAGGGTTAGTCTCGTCCCCAACTCGGCCGACAGCGCCTCGCATTCGTACTGCGGCGAGTTCGTGAACACCGGATCGATGTGTCGGCCGGCTTCCACGAGATTTTCGAGGGACAGGCGGCTTACGGGGCGCGCGGATCCGACCAGTTCAGCCCACCGCGACAATGGCTGAATCGCGTTTGCGCCCTCGGCCAGATCGGTCATCAACACGCCATTCAGATGGTCGATCTCGTGCTGGACGAGCTCGGAGAGATCGAGGGGAAGACGATTCCATTCCCGAAGCCGGAACAGATGATCGCGATAAATGAGCGAGATCGAGCGGTGGCGACGGACGTGGACCAGCACGTCGGGGACGCTGAGGCAGTCGTCCCAGACCAGGAACGTCGCCTCGCCTCGCCACGTGATTTCGGGATTGATGAGGATGAAGGGATCCGCCCCGAGATTCATGGCCACGAGTCTCTTCAACAGTCCAATCTGAGGAGCGGAGATGGCGCGGCCGAAGCCGCTTCTATCCCGGAAGTCCCGCAGGGTAGCGATAAGAACGGACGCCTCAGCGACAAGGGACTCGTCGACCGATGTCACTTCCTCCGACCGCACGCGGAGGCGCCGGTCGCCCGAGAGCAGGATCGGGAGGGGCCTAGCACCTGGCTGAAAAACCTTCACTCCTTCCATTCTCCGCGTTCTTTCGTCCCGGTTCCAAGCGGTGTTCGGGTACGATTCTCAAATGTCCACGAACGAAGTCCGGAAACTTGTCTGGTCGCAAGTCCCCAAAGACAACGTGACCCCAACCATCGCCCGACAGGTCGTGACCGGCGCTCAGGCCATGGCAGGCATGATCACGCTTCAAAAGGGCAGCCACGTGCCGAAACACTCACACGTGAGCGAGCAGCTCACGTATGTCCTCGAAGGTTCGCTGCGGTTTGTGATCGATGGCCGCGAGATTCTGGTGAGCGCCGGAGAGATCCTGGTGATTCCGGCCTGGGTGGAGCACGAGGCGACCGCGGTTGAAGAAACCCGGGAACTCGATATCTTCAGCCCGATTCGCCAGGACTGGCTCGATGGCACCGACACGTACTTCCAGGCCGGGATTTCCGGGCCGTCGAAGACCTGATCTCCATTTCCGGGATGAGGCCCCGAGGCGGCACCGGCCAACTCTTCGACGATCTGAAGGAGAGGCCTCGAACCCGAGAGTCCCTCGCCGAAGGCGCCGTTCTTCTGCGCGCTTTTGCGGTGGACGATGAGGGTGCTCTCAAAAAGGCTCTCGAACAGGTTCTTGCTCAGGCGCCGTTTCGCCATATGACCACACCGGGCGGCTATCGCATGTCGGTGGCGATGACCAACTGCGGCGGCTTCGGCTGGGTGAGCGATCACCGAGGTTATCGGTACGACGGCCTCGACCCCGATTCGGAAAAGCCGTGGCCGGCCATGCCAGCGGCCTTTCTCGATCTCGCTCAGCGCTCCGCTTCTGAGGCCGGATACACGCGCTTCGTGCCGGATGCATGCCTGATCAACCGCTACGAACCGGGCGCCCGGCTGTCACTCCATCAAGACAGGAACGAACGCGACTTCGCCGCTCCGATCGTCTCTGTCTCTCTCGGACTGCCGGCTGTTTTTCTCTTCGGAGGGAGTGAGCGAAATGATCGCCCCCGTCGCGTGAAAGTGTTTCACGGCGATGTTGCCGTATGGGGCGGACCGTCACGCCTGGCCTTTCATGGCATTGCACCGCTCGCCGAGGGTGAGCACCGCTTCCTCGGCCGGCAGCGCCTCAATCTCACGTTGCGACGCGCGCGGTGACCATTCCAGTCGTGTCCCGGGTCGCGCCGGGAGACTAGTTCCCGGCTTGTCGTCTGATGGTGTCGCCCATCGCCTTGAGCTGATTCGTCTGCGTCTCCAGCGTGCGCCCCTCGGTGGCGATCGTCATCAGAGCCGCGCTGTCTCCCCGCGTCAGAGCCGCCTTGAGTCGCTCCAGCATCGAAACCGAGTCCACCGACAGGGCGAGGGCCAGGCGATAGTGTTCCAGGCAGGCGCGGGGCGGGGTCAGAGCGCGGAGTCGTTCACGCTGAGCGCGTGCTCGCGCCAGAAGATCGTCGAAGGAGGAAAAATCCCCGGAGGTCACCGATTGGAGCATGGAAGCGGCGAAGGCCTGCGGATCGCCCGCGCCCATGTCGTCGAGGCGCTCAAACTGGGTGAAATAGGCGGCGATTTCCGGTCGGCCCGGAGACAGCGATGGCCCGGCCGTCGGCGTACCCGCGACGGAGACGCCCGCGCGGGCCGAAGCGATGAGGGCGATCGCGGCCAGATCGGAAACCGGGGTCTGGCTGCCCTCAACGCCTTGCGCGAGGGCAGGCGCTGGATCTGAGCGCGCGGATTCAGACGTCAGGTCCGAAGCCGAGGTGGCGACTTTTGCGTGGGAGGCCGCGATTCTCTCCGCATCCGCCGGCTTTGCCGAGAGCCGGCCCAACAGAAACGCTATGGCGAGAAGAGCGCATCCAAGGGCCCCGGCCAGGGTCGCCACCAGTCTCTTGTCGTTTCTCTCCATGAGTTTGGTGCTTGGTCCTGGTCACGCTCGCCTACGCGAACCGCTCAATCCAGGACCGCAGTTGTGGGGGAGGAAGCGCGCCCACCACCCGGTCGACTTCACGGCCGCCCTTGAACATCACGAGGGTCGGAATGCCGGACACGCGCAGACCCGCGTGAGTCCCCGGGTTCTCGTCCACGTTGAGCTTCGCGATCCGCACCTTGCCCATCAGTTCGCCCGCGATCTCTTCGAGGGCGGGCGCGATCATCCGGCAAGGCGCGCACCAGGCGGCCCAGAGATCGACCAGCACCGGCCGCGGAAAGCCGAGAACTTCGGTGGCGAAGTTGAGGTCGGTCGCGGTCACCGGCGCCGCATCCACGGCCAGGCTGTGCTTGCAGTGGCCGCAAACCGGATTCATCCCCCGAAGAACGCGATCACGGCGAACGCGGTTCGCCCCGCCGCACGAGGGGCACGAAACGACCTCAGCCTCACTGCGCACCTTCACACTCTCGTTCATACGCCGATAGCCTAGTCCCGCGACCTGGGTCGACCAGTGCCTCCGCGGCTGGTTCATTTACGGAACGATCCTGAACCTTCCCAGCCCCAGGGGGCGGTAGAGCGAGAAATCACGGCGATCGATCGTGAAGATCGTCTTGATGCGCTCGCGTTCGGCGACGCGCACGAGGGCGGCGTCCGCGAGATCCATGGGCAGGTCGCGATACTTCTCCATCAAGGCTCGCACCCGCGGCATGTCCTCACGGCCGAGCGGCAGGACCCGAAGCGCGCCGGTCTCGACCAGACTCAGAACCTCGGCCTGCGCTCTCGGCCAGCGCCGGACCAGATACACCGCCTCGGTGAGTGCCGGCCAAACCGTTCCCAGTGGCCCGCGAAGACCCCGGAGCGTTTCGACGCACTCCATGTGATGCGCGTCAGCCCGGTTGGCCAGGGCCACCAGCGGACCGGCATCGACAAGGGTCAATGAACCCTTCGTTTTGTGCGCGGTGGCTTCGCCACTGCCGGTTGGGCGCTTTTTGCGACGCGCGCCGCCATCAGAAGGCGGGCGAACTTTCTGCCGGTTCGCTCCGACAGGCTTTCGGGCCCATCCTGAATGACGCCGATGAGCGATGACATCCGGTCGAAGGGAGTGATTTCGCGGCCGGCCCCCCTTCCGTACTCGGCAATAGCCTCGCGCAGGATGACCGCGCGAGTGACCTTTCGCGCTCGCGCTGCCGCGGCGAGCGCCTCTTCGCTTGCCTCGTCCAGTCGAATGCTATAGAGCGCCATGGCGGAAATGTACTACGGATGTGTAGTGCAGCACAAGCCCCCGATGGAGCCGAGCCCAGCGTTGCGCGATCAAATGACGCGTGGAGCCGACGCTCGGACTTGAACCGAGGACCTGCTGATTACGAATCAGCTGCTCTGCCAACTGAGCTACGTCGGCCTCGAACGCACTCAACGTTGACACGTCGCTTGAGGGGCCGGAATCGTACCACGGCGACTCCGAAGGAAGGCACCTGCGCTGCTGGCGCGCAGTTGTGAAGCCCACTACCGGTTCTCAAGCGCCAGGCGCAGCGAGAGCACGAACAGCGAGGCCAGAAACACGGCGCCTCCCAGAGTGAACGCGCGGTCGGCGAGCCAGCGGGGGAGGAAGAGGTCGACGACTGAACCGGACGTGGCTCCGAGCCGTTCCGCATAGACGGTGAGAGGGCAGGCGCCTCGGGCGAGCATGACCGCGCCTAACTCCACGATCAGGATGGCCAGAGCGGCCCAGGTGAGTCGAGAGGGTTGTCCGGTCACGGCCGCCCAACTGACGATGCCAAGAGAGGTTGCGATCGCGAGGAAGACAGCAGAATGGATGAGTTTGATGAGTGTAATCACGCAGGGAAGCGTAGGCGGGCACAAGTGGCCGGCCGACGATATCGTGTGACGCTTTGTCTCGCGTTTCCCTCGAAGGCGGCGTGGTTGTTGAGCCCTTCGGGACCGAAACCCACGGCGGTATGCTCCCCAAAATGACCCCCGAACAAGCTCGCGACTTGAAAGCTCAAGTTGAAGCGATCTCGAAGCAGGCACAGGCTTTGACCGCGGGCATGGACGCCACCGCGCTGATGAAGCGGCCGGCGAGAGGTGGATGGAGTGTGGCCGAGAATCTTCAGCACCTCATCCTCACCGCCGACGTGATGTTGCCTCTGGCCGAAACCGCGATTTCCGAATTGGAGCGCGCCGGCACGAGAGCGAGCGGGCCTTCAGGCCTGGGTGTCATGGGCTGGTTGCTGGTGAAGTCGCTCGAACCACCTCCGCGGATGAAGAGCAAGACGACAAAACCCTTCGTGCCGGCGGCGATTTCCGATCCCTTGACCCTGCTCGACCGATTTCAGGAGGCGAACACAAGACTCGACAGACTGATCGCGCGCGCGACCGGCCTCCCGACCACAAGCGTCAAGGTTGTTTCGCCTTTCAACGCCCGCGTCAAGTACAACCTGTACGCTGCGTTGCGCATCGTTCTGGTTCACGAACGCCGCCACCTCTTTCAGGCCGGGCAGGTGAAGGCCGGCTAGAACCTGAAGAGTCTGGTGAACTTCACCACGAAAGTTCGGGCGGTGAGCGTGGGAATGCGCGACGTCGACAGCGTGTCCCGCCCGTCACCGTAGACAACGAACAGGTCGCTGCCGGGCTGGTACTCCCAGCGAAAGCGGATATTTGTCGCCAGCTGATTTTTGGTGGAGTTGTATTGCGAG
>JANLWV010000098.1:0-1566 GCA_031364765.1 Vicinamibacteria bacterium | reverse complement strand
CTGACCGAGTCACTTCGCGTGGAACTTCGGGGCACCGGAATTCAAGTGATGTCCGTGCATCCGATTGCGACCGCCACCGAATTCAGCGCCGTCGCGCTGAAGGAATCGGGCGGCCGCAAGGGCGCCCCGGTGGGACCCCTTCAAACCGCCGAGCAGGTGGCTGAAGCGATGGTGCGAGCAGTCCGTCATCCCCGCCCTGAAGTGCATCCTTATCCTTTGGCAAGAGTGCTGGTGGCCCTGAATGCGATGTTCCCATCGTTCATCGACCGCTGGGCGGGACGCGCCGCGAAATCTTAGGGGGGCGGTGGCCGCCCGGATGAGCCGGCGACGGGAGCCCTAAAGGACTTCTGCCGTGGCGTAATCATGGAATATCATCCATTCCATGATTACGACGGTAACCCAGAAGAATATGGTCACCATACCGGCCGCTGTCGGGCGGCTTTTCGATATCCAGCCGGGCTACCGGCTCGAATGGACGCCCATCAAGAGCCGGGGCCGGGGGCCCGATGAGATGCGTGTCCGCGTGATTCCGAACAAGAAAGCGCTCGGCCGAAAGTTGCTTGGACAAGGGAGGAAGTTTTCACCTCGTCGGGATTCGGTCCGGGAACTCGTGGCCGAGCGCGAGCGGGAAGGTTAGCTGGGCGGCGATGGCGCGTTACTTGCTCGACACCTCCGCGGTGCTGGCGCACTATCGAAACGAGGCCGGGGCCACCCGCGTGCAGGAACTCATCGAGGAGGAGGGGTCTGAGATCCTGATCTCGACCCCGACTCTGGTCGAGTTTCGGCGGCGAATGAAGGAACTGGGCGCAACCGCACGCGTGATCGCCCATGCGTCGTCGTCGTATGAGCAGATGGCAGATGGGATTGTCCCAATCGACAAGCCGGCTGCGGAGGCGGCTTGGCAGTTGTCGCGGAGTTCGGGCCGGCGGCTTCCTCTGGTCGATTCGCTGATCAGCGGGGCCGCTCGGGCTGCATCCGCCGCGCTTGTGCATCGCGATCCGCACATGGCCGCTATTCCCTCGAATCTGTTGACTCAGGTTCAGCTTGGGTCGTAGCCCAGGCAGCGCACCATCCTGAATAGCGTCGCGGGATCCTGAACTCCGGCCTTCATGACTCTCTCGCCCGGCCCGCGCCTTGGACCGTACGAGATTGTGAGTGCCATCAGCGCCCGCGAGCCCAGGCCTACGCGTGCCTGAATCATCCGAACATCGCGGCTATCTACGGTATCGAGGAAGCCCCTTCAGCGACCGGATCCGGGTCGGGCATCCCTGAGCAGGTCGGGTTCATGGACATTAGCCCTTGCAAAGGTCGACCCAGTCGAGATACTTCTTCTCCTCGCCCTGGGCCACGCGCCGGAAAGCCTGGGCGAGTTGGATCGTGATGGGACCGCGCGACCCCGTCCCGATTTTTCGAAAATCGAGTTCGCGGATGCCCAGAACCTCCGCCGCGGTGCCGCAGACGAAAAGTTCGTCGGCCACGTAGAGCTGATCGCGGGTCAGCGGCTCTTCGCGGACCTCGTGACCGAGATCCCTCGCCAGGGTGATCACGCTGTCGCGAGTCAGGCCT
>JANLWV010000049.1:0-16201 GCA_031364765.1 Vicinamibacteria bacterium | reverse complement strand
ACGGGATACCAGTAAAGCGAACACAGGCGCTCCAGGGCTTCCTCCGCGCTCGCCGAACCCCCTTCGCTCGCGGCCTGCACCAGACTCCACTGGGTGGTGACAAAGCGACCCCGGGGGCCGGCGTTCGCGGCAGCGCCGTCGCTCAAGGGCATGGCTTCCGCGGAATTGTACCTTCGGATGATTCTCCACCACGCGGACCGGGGAGAACGGCGCCCCAAAGGCCAAGCTAAGGTGCGGGTGTACCTTGGCGGGCAGCATGAAGGCGACGGTGATCCTGAACGCAGTAGCCGGGTTGGCCCCGACCGCAAAGGCCTCGGACAGCGTCTCCCGCGTACGAGAAGCGTTTCAGCGCGCCCATTGTGAGGCGGAAATCCAGGCGCCCGCGCGCGAGGCCTTTTTCGCCGCGGTGGAGGCGGCGGCCGCCTCGGACACAGACGTGGTCGTCCTCGGGGGCGGCGACGGCACACTGAGCACGGGGGCCGCGGCATTAGTGGGCAGGCCAAAACCCCTGGGCGTCCTGCCGCTCGGTACGTTCAACCACTTCGCCAAGGACGCCTCGATCCCCCTGGACCTCGATCAGGCAGTCCAGACCATCAAGAGCGGGCACGTGACCGAAGTGGATGTCGGAGAGGTCAACGGTCGGATCTTCCTGAACAATTCCTCCATCGGCCTGTACCCTTCGGCCATAGACCAGCGTGAGGAGCTGCGTCATCGCCACGGCGGAGGTAAATGGCCGGCCATGTTCAACGCATCGGTGGACGTCTTCCGGCGCTTCCCTCTTCTCGACGTCACGCTGCAAGTGGAGAACCGGGCGGTCGCAATGTCCACCCCTTTTGTCTTCGTCGGCAACAACCGCTACGAGATGAGCCTGCTCTCTCTGGGAACCCGCACCCGCCTGCAAGGGGGCGAGTTGAGCATTTACCTCCCGCGAAACGGAGGACGGATCGGGCTGCTGCGGCTCGCATTCCGAGCGCTCCTGGGGCGTCTGAAACAGGACCGCGACTTCCATTCGGCTTTGGTTCAAGAAGTCGAGATCCGGACGCGCCGCCGCTCCGTGCGGGTCTCGCTCGACGGAGAGGTGGCGCAGATGACGTCGCCGATACGCTACCTCAGCCGGCCGCGGGCCTTGCGCGTGCTGGCCCCGCCGATGGACGCGGCCCGGTGAAGGTTTGAACACCATCGCCCACATCTCCGACCTCCATTTCGGAGCCGAGCGCCCCGAAATCGTGGACGGCCTCGTTACCGACCTCGGGACGGCAAAGCCCTCGCTGGTGGCGGTCAGCGGCGACCTGACGCAGCGAGCCAGGCGGAAGGAGTTCATGGCCGCCCGGCTCTTCCTGGATCGCATCCCCTGCCCTAAGCTCGTGGTCCCCGGCAATCACGACATTCCCCTCTTCGACGTCGTGAATCGCTTCCTGCGTCCGCTCGTCCGTTTTCGCCGCTACATCCACGAGGACGTGGATCCATTCTTCTCGACCGAAACGGTGGCGGTGGTGGGGATCAACACTGCCCGTTCCAATACCTGGAAGGACGGACGCGTCTCCGCGGCTCAGATCGACAACCTGCGACGGCGGCTTTCTGCGCTGCCGCCGCACGTTTTGAATGTGGTCGTCACGCACCACCCTTTCCTGCCGCCCCCCGGCGACCCGTCGCCTCCGCTGGTGGGCCGAGCCACGGAAGCCCTTCAGGCGGCGGAGGCCTGTGGAGTCGACCTGATGCTTGCCGGACACCTCCACCACGGTTACACCGGCGATATACGCACGCACCATGGAGGCATCGGGCGCGCGATTCTGGTCGCCCAAGCGGGAACGGCCACGTCCCATCGCGTCCGCAACGAACCCAACAGCTACAACCTGATACGGATCGCCCCGCAGCGGCTCGGCTTCTCACTACGCGTATGGGACGGAAGGCGTTTCAACGAGACCAGCGTCGTCGAATACGTGAAGAGCGGCGCCGACTGGCAGCCGGCAAACGGCCGGGAGTAGGTGCTGGAACTTCGGACCGTTCATGATTGGGGCGCCCTCCCTAGTGAAGAATCCCTTCGTTCTTGGCTTCCCGCTCCGCCGCCCGAGACGCCACCACTTCCTGAACCGAGCGCCCCACCGCCTCGGCGAAGCGCTGAGAGTAGCTCACCACCAAGCCGACGGAGCGATCCTCTTCGAGCCGTTCGATTCGCGGAAGCGGATAGAAGGAGGTCACGAGGCCGAGAAGCTCCTCCTCGCCCCTCGCCTCCTGGCGCATCCAGTCTTCAAAAGAGTCGAGTCTCAGGCCGCGCAGCACCACTCCGGCGGCGGAGACCGAGACGACGAGACCCCATATTTTTTCCTTGGGGTCGTTCAGGTACAACACGGCGGGCGAACCGTCCTGGAAACCGATCATCGTCGCACCTTCCTCCTCCGACCGACCGGAATGCCCTTCGGACGCTCGTGCGGGTCGAAGTCCAAGGACTCTACGAACGTCTTGATCGCGCTGAGGCCGCGGCGGAGTTCGTCCTGCGAGCGCGCGAACGAGATGCGGATGAAGCCGGGAGAGCCGAAGCCCTCGCCGGCCACCACCGCGACACCCTGTTCGTCGAGCAGGCGCCCGGCGAACGTGAGGGCGTCGGGCACGGCCTTCGAGAGGAGCCTGCGGATGTCAGGGAACGCGTAGAAGGCCCCCGCGGGAACGTGGCACGAGATGCCGGGCACGGCCTCGAGAGCGGCGACCACCATGTCGCGGCGGGTTCGATATTCCTTGACGAGATCGCCCACGAAGTCCTGCGATCCGGTGAGTGCTTCCACTGCGCCGAACTGTGCGAAGGAGGTCGCGCACTGCGTCTGGTGCGAGATGAGGGCCGAGACCCCGTGGATCACCGCCCTGGACGCCAGCAGCCAGCCGATTCTCCAGCCCGTCATGCAGTATGTCTTCGACGCCGTCCCCACGATGATGAGGTGGTCGCCCAGAATCTCACGCACTCTCGGCAGCATCCGGGGAAAAGAGTCCACGTAGCGAAGGCGCGCGTAGGTATCGTCGTAGAGCATGAAGGCATCAGGCGCCCGCGTCTTCAACGCGCGCGCGAGGTCGACCAGCGCCTTCTCGCTCACCACCGCGCCCGTCGGGTTCGACGGCGAGTTGATGACCAGAGCCCTGGTCTTGCGACGCACCCTATTGAGGATGATGTCGGGATCGAACGCGAAACCGCGCGCCGCCTCCAGGGCGGCAAAAACGGGACGCCCTCCTGCCAGTCTTGGCGCTTCCGAGAAGGTAGGCCAGAACGGCGTCGGGATCACAATCTCATCGCCCGGATCCAGGATCGCTTCGCAGGCCAGCGCGTACGCCTGCTTACCGCCCAGGGTGATCGCCACCTCGGTCGGATCGAACGAGACGCCGTCATCCGCCAGATACCGATCGGCCACGGCCTGGCGCAGCGGCGGGATGCCGAGAGACGGCACATAGCGCGTTTCGCCGTGGTTCATTGCGCTTGACGCCGCGTTCCGGATCCGCTCGGGAGTGCCCTGGTCCGGCTCACCCACCGAAAAGTCGAGAATGTCCCGGCCCATCGTTCGCAACAGCGTGGCGCGAGCGGCGGTCGCGACCGTCGGTGAAACCTGGAGCGATCCGACTCGGACCGAAAGCTGGACCGGCGACGGCACTTTTGTTTTCATTCCTTGCGGCCTCCCGAGAACGCTTGCTCGGCGCGCTTCTCCTCGGCCCGGGTCTCCACCGCGAGCGCCACCTTGTCGGAGACGAGCCCTTGGACTGACCCGCCAAGATAGGCGATCTCCCGAACCAGCCGGGAGGCGACGTGCGAAAGGTTCGGCGACGAGGGCAAAAAGATCGTGTCGAGCCCGGGTCTCAGGTGTGCGTTCATCCGGGCCAGCAGAGTCTCGTACTCGAGGTCGGCGCCGCCCCTCACGCCTCGGACGATCACCTCCGCCCCTTCCTTCTCCGCGAGTTCAACCAGAAGGCCCGCGAATCGCACCACCCGAACGTTCTTCAGGGACGACATCTCGCGTTGGACCATCAGGACGCGCCCTTTGGCCGAGAACCAGGCATTTTTCTCGGCGTTCTCCAGTACCGCGACGACGACCTCGTCAAAGAGACTCGCGGCGCGGATGACGAGGTCGAGGTGCCCTAACGTCACCGGGTCGAACGTCCCCGGCACCAGGGCGACGCGCCTCCATTCTTTTCTGCTCACGACGGAACCTCATTCCTGTAGATGGTCAGCCGATGATCCGAGACTTTCACCTCGCGAATCCGCACCAGGGGCAGAATAGTCTCGGGAAGGTCGCGCTTCTTGAAGTGTTCCGCGGTGACGTAGCCGCGCGGACTGACCAGACCCCCGGCCAGGATTTGGAGCGCCTCCTCGTAAGGGCCCTCATCGTACGGCGGGTCGAGGTAGACCACATCGAAGGTTCGCCCCTCGGCGCGCAGCTTGCGGAGCGTGCGCAGGAGGTCCCCCTCTAAAACCTCCACCGACCGGCTGCGATCCCCCAGTACCTTGATGTTCACCAGAGCGCTCGCGACCGCCGCGTGCGACCGATCGATGAGGGTGGCGTGGGCGGCGCCGCGGGACACCGCCTCGATTCCCAAAGCACCCGACCCAGCACAGGCATCGAGAAACGTCGCGCCTTCGATAGCGGGCCGCATGATGTCGAAGTACGTCTGCTTGACCCTCGACGCCGTGGACCTCGTCTCTCCGCCCTTCGGGACCTTGAGCTTCCGCCCATGGCCTTCACCTGCGATGATCCTCATGGGAACGGTTTGATAACACAAACGGAAGGTGAAGGCGAGAAGGCGAAAGAGATTATCCTCGAACGCGCTCTCCATGCTCATCAACGATCTGCTCAAACTCGCGATTGAAAAGCGCGCCTCCGACCTTCACCTGAAGGTCGGATCGCACCCGGTCCTTCGCGTGAACGGTGAACTCACCGCCGTGGTGGACCATCGACGGTTACAAACCGAAGATACTTTGAACATGGCCTTCTCGGTCATGAACAACCGGCAGAAGCAGAAATTCAAGGACAGCTTCGATGTCGACGTGGCGTACTCGGTTCCGGGGCTGGGGCGTTTCCGCTGCAACGTTTTTCAGCAGCGCGGCACCATGGGCCTCGTGGTCAGGCTGATCCCCCTGAAGATCCAGACCATCCGCGAGCTTCTGCTGCCCCCGGCCCTCACCAGGATCGCCGACGAGCAGCGCGGCCTGATCCTCTGTACCGGCGCCACGGGATCGGGCAAGTCCACCACGCTCGCCGCCCTCATCGACTACATCAACTCCGAGAAGACGTCGCACATCGTCACCGTCGAGGACCCGATCGAATTCCTGCACCGGGACAAACGGTCGATCGTGAACCAGAGAGAGATCGAAGTCGACGCCCTGAATTTCGCGAGCGCCATCCGCGCCGCCCTCAGGCAGGACCCCGACGTCATTCTGGTCGGCGAGATGCGGGACTACGAAACCATCGAGACGGCCGTCACCGCGGCCGAAACCGGCCATCTGGTGCTCTCGTCCCTGCACACCCTGGACGCGACCGAGACCATTAACCGGATCGTCTCCGTCTGTCCTCCGCATCAACAGAAGCAGATTCGCCGTCAACTGGCTTCCGTCCTAAGGGCCGTGGTTTCTCTCCGCCTCGTTCCGAGAGCCGACGGCCAGAGCCGGGTTCCCGCGGTCGAGGTCATGGTCTCGACGCCTTTCATCCGCGACTGCATCGTCAACGAAGAGAAGACGCGCCTCATCGCCGGCGCCATCTCACAGGGAACGACCGAAGGCATGCAGACCTTCGATCAGGCCCTCTTCGACCTGTGCCAGAAGGGCCTCATCACCCGCGAAGAGGCGGCGCGTCGCTGCACCAACCCGGACGAATTCCGGATGATGCTCTCGGGCGTCGACACCGGAACCCGGAGCGGCGGCATGGGTTCGATGACGGATCTTGAGTAGGGAGTCCCTGAACTCCGACGCCAAAAGCTCGAGCCGGAACGCGTTCGCGCTGATTCTGGCCAAGCTCGGAAGACGGGACCACACCGAGAAGGAACTGGTGAAGGCCCTCGCGCGCCAGGGGTTCCCCGAAGAAACCATCGAACAGGCCCTCACCCGCGCGAAGGTCGAGGGCCTCGTGAACGACACACGTCTCGCGAACCAGATGGCCCGGATGACCGCCAAGACCGGGAAGCGAGGTCCGCGGCGCGTGATCGCCACCCTGAGGCAGAAGGGCATCGACGCACAGACCGCTCAGGCCGCCACGAAGGATGCGTTCGCCGTATCCGACGAAGTTGAGACCAGCCTTGTCCGCTTCGCAGCCAGGCTCCTCGAACGAGCCAGGGGCGAGACGCTCAAAGCGAGGCGGGTCAAGGTGTTGCGGTCTTTGGTCGGCCGCGGATTCGAACTTTCGGAGGCGAGGCGAGCCGTCCGCCTCGCGGAAAACGCCCTAATGACCGAAAATAGGGCCCATGACGCCGACGGTCACGACGAAGCCGACGCGGATGAGTAAGTCACTCACCGCGGACGACATCCGCTCTTCCTTCCTCACGTTCTTCGAGGAGAGGCAACACGAAGTCGTGCGCAGTTCGTCCCTCATTCCCCAGAACGACCCGACGCTTCTCTTCGCGAACGCAGGGATGAATCAGTTCAAGGACGTCTTTCTGGGCCGCGAAACCCGCGCGTATAAGCGGGCCGCTTCCTCTCAGAAGTGCGTCCGCGCGGGCGGGAAGCACAACGATCTCGAGAACGTGGGGATCACGGCCCGACATCACACGTTCTTCGAGATGCTCGGGAACTTCTCGTTTGGGGACTACTTCAAGAAGGATGCGATCGTCTACGCGTGGCAATTCCTCACCGAGACGATGGGACTCTTGCCGGACCGGCTCACCGCCACCATCTTCATAGGAGAGGACGGCGTACCCCGCGACACCGAAGCCTTCGATCACTGGCGTGCGTACCTGCCGGAGAGCCGGATTCTCGAACTCGGCAAGCAGGACAACTTCTGGGCCATGGGCGAGACCGGCCCCTGCGGTCCCTGTTCGGAGTTGCATTACTACCAGGGTGATTCACTCCCCTGCGGCGAGGTCGCCTTGGGACGGGCCTGCCTCGGCGTCGCCTGCGAGTGCGACCGGTACCTCGAAATCTGGAATCTCGTCTTCATGCAGTTCTCCCGGGATGTAAGCGGGAGACTCTCGCCCCTGCCTGCGGCCTGCGTCGACACCGGCATGGGCCTGGAACGCATCACCGCGGTCGTCCAGGGCCGGCTCAGCAACTACGACACCGACCTCTTCGCGCCTCTGATCGCCGCCACCGCAAAGCTCGCGGGTGTTTCTTACGGACAGACTCCCGCGACCGACGTTTCGCTCCGCGTCATTGCCGATCATCTTCGCGCAACCACCTTCCTGGTTTCGGACGGCGTCCTGCCCGGAAACGAAGGCCGCGGCTACGTCCTGCGGAAGATCATGCGGCGCGCGCTCCGTCATGGCCGGAAGCTCGGCCTCGACAAGCCGTTTCTGGCCGGCCTCGTGAGCGAACTCGTCGCGCGCATGCAGTCCGCGTATCCGGACCTCAAGACCAGCGAATCCACGGTGAAGAAGATTGTCCGCGTTGAGGAAGATCGCTTCTCCACCACCTTGAAGCAGGCGTTTGCGGTGTTCGACTCGGTCGCCGCCTCCACTACCACCGGAGCCCTCAGCGGGGCCGACGCGTTCAAGCTTTACGACACGTACGGCCTCTCCCTCGACTTCACGGAAGAACTCGCGGCGGATCGAGGACTCAAAGTCGACAACGCGGGCTTTGACGCTGAGTTCAAGAAGCAGCAGGAGCGGGCACGGAGCGCGAGCAAAATGGGCGCCATCTCCGGCGCTCCCGAATATCTGAAGCTCCTCGAGTCGGCGAAGACTGTCTTCGTGGGATACGACCGCCTCGAAGAGGATGGGGCGAGAGTCCTCGCCACCTTCAAGGAGGGCAGGCAGGTTGGGCGTCTCGACCGGGGCGAGTCGGGCGAGATTTTTGTCGACCGGACACCCTTTTACGCCGAGGCGGGCGGACAGATCGGCGATGGCGGCATCATGTCGGCGCCGGGGTGCCTGGCCACCGTGAACTTTTGCCGGAATGCCCTGCCCGGACTGTCGGCGCATCTTGTCACCATCGACGAGGGGACGTTCGGGCCAGGAATGAAGGTCCGCCTCGTGGTCGACGAGGAGCGGCGTGAGGGTGCTATGCGTCATCACACGGCAACCCACCTTCTCAACGCCGCGCTCCGCGAGACGCTCGGAACCCACGTGAAACAGGCCGGGAGCCTGGTGGCCAACGACCGGCTGCGTTTCGACTTTTCCCACTTCCAGGGCGTCGACGAGCGCGAGTTGCGGGTCCTGGAGAATCGGGTCAACGGGGAGATTCTGGCCAACAAGCAAATCGTGACCGTCGAGATGTCCCGCGACGAAGCCCTCTCGTCCGGGGCTCTCGCGTTCTTCGGCGACAAATACGGCGAGCGCGTGCGCGTGGTCGAGGTGCCGGGCTTTTCCAAGGAGTTCTGCGGCGGCACTCACGTCTCCCAGACCGGCGACATCGGCTTCTTCCTCTTCACGGCCACGAGCGGCGTCTCGGCGGGAACACGAAGGGTCGAGGCGGTGGCCGGCGTTGCCGCGCTTGACCGGATTCAGCGCGATGCCAGAATCCTCGACGAACTACAGCACTTCGCCCGCGCCGAGCGCGGAACCCTGGTGGATGAGTATGCCCGGCTCAAGGACGATCTCAAGGCGAAGGATCGCGAAATCGAGCGCCTCAAGATGAAACTCGCGTCGGGCGGGAGCGAGGGCCGCGACTCGATCGAGGCTCTCGGGGTCACCATCTGGACGCCTCTTTGGAACGATGTCGACCGGAAGGGCCACGCCGCCCTCGTGGACGAGTATCGTGAGAAGCGTGGAGACCGGAATTTCATCGCCGTCTCATCGTCCTCAGCGGGCGACGGCTCGCATTCCGTGATCGTCGCGGTTTCACGCGACGTCATGGACCGGCTCGCCGCGCCGAAGCTCATGAAGGAACTCGGCCTGCGCGGAGGCGGTCGTCCGGAATTTGCCCAGGGGGCTCTGGGCGCGGAAGACAATGTCGAAGCGCTTCGCCGCAACGCCCGGGAAACCGCCACCCGTCTGTTGAGCGAGGTGGGCGCATGACCCTCCCGGGCGCACGTACGCAGGCGATCTGCCTGGGTCTCCTGGCTCTCGCCTCGCTGGAACTGGCGCTCGTCGACGACGCCTCCGCCCAGGTGTATCTGCGCCGGAACTCGCAGGGCGTTCTTGAAGCCACCGACTCGCCCGAGACCAGCGAGTTCCGGCTTCGCTTCTCCGCCAAGGGAGTGCTGATCCATTCCCGCGGGTTCAGACGAAGAGCGCGGCCGGAGTTCGATCCCTACATCGAGGACGCAGCCTCAAGGTTCGACGTGAGTCCCGATCTCATCCGCGCCGTGATCAGCGTGGAATCGGCCTTCGACGAATACGCGGTCTCCTCCAAGGGGGCGAAGGGCCTCATGCAGCTGATGCCGGCCACGGCCCGGCGCTTCGGGGTTTCGAATCCTTTCGATCCGGCCCAGGCCATCATGGGCGGCGCCGAGTACCTCAAGTACCTCCTGGGGCTCTTCCGCGGGAACGTGGCCTTCGCGGTGGCCGGATACAACGCGGGCGAGAACGCGGTCCTGCGCTATGGGGGCATTCCCCCCTACAAGGAGACGCGCAACTACGTGGTCAGGATCAACGGCATCCTCGGATCGGCGCCCATGGTCATGCGGGCTTCCGAGTCGAGCACGTCCCAAAGCTCTGGATCGACTCTCGGTTTTTCCGGTTCCCTTCCTCCGTCCCTTCAGCCGAAGAATGCCCCGGCGAACGCGCCCCCAAAGGCCCGCCCCGGACGAGTTCTCGTGCGTCTTCCTCCGCGCTTGTTCTATCGGTGGGTGGACACGGCAGGCTCCACGCATTTCGCAGACTCGCCCCCGCAAGACGGGTCTGCGTTCCGCACGATTCGCGGGTTACCCTGAAGGGGTCGCAGGCCCGACATGCCGTCCGTTTCACCCCTCTCGACCGGCCTGTTCGAAACCCATGTACAACGGGCGCGCGCCTTTCTCGCCGAGGGAAAAGCCGACCTCGCTGAACAGGATCTCGCGGAAGCGTACTTGCTCAAGCCCCGCGATCTGACCGTCCTGAGTCTGCTCGGCGTGCTGTACTTCAAGCAGGGACGGCTGGAGCGGGCCGAGGAGGTCTTCGGCAAACTCGCCGCGAGCACGCCCAATGACCCCGCCATCCTCTTCAATCTCGGCCTGATCAACTTCAAGCTGAACCGGTTTCGCGAAGCGGAACTGGCCTTCACGCAATCCCTCGCCCATTCGAGCGATCGGCCGCGGGTTCACTTCTATCTGGCCGCCACCTACGAACGGCACGGCCAAATCCGCGAGGCCATCCATCAGTACCGGCTCGCGCGCACCGCCTCGGGCAGCACCTCGGCCTTCCGGCAGCACGGGCCCGAAACCACCGAGACTCCGCGCCCCACAAGCCCCGACCTCGAGGCGGTGTCCAATCCGATCAGCGCGCCCCTCGACAACGACTTCCGCGGCAGCGACGAAGACGACGAAGGGCTTTTTGGGGCCTCCAAGCTGATTCAGGTTCCGGGCGCGGAGCTCCAGGCTCCGGACTTCGGCCCGGTTCCCGACCCGCCCGTGGCCCTCCGTCCCGAGGTCCTGCGGCTGGGAGCGGAGGAAGAAGACCTCTTCCTCGGGCCGCCGATTTCGGTCGCGGCCCCGAAAATGACTTTGAAGCGAAGAGACCTGCTCCGGGTCCCGTTCGACGGCCGTATCTTCTTCAAAAAGGGCGCCCTGGTTTCCTCGGAAGGTCACGTGACCTTCTGGGTCAAGGAGGTGAAGAGCGAGTCCGGCGAAAGGCTCGTCATCGCCACCGGCTCCGGTTCGCTTCTGCTGGCGGCGGCCGGATCGGGCATCGGCCTCCTGCTCTCCGATCCGGGCCGAAAGCTCTGGGTCGCTCCCGACCGGATCCTGGCCTGCGAGGACGCCCTCCAGCCGCGCTATGTCCAGTTCGCCTCGATGGAAAACAGCGTGCTGGAAATGGAAGGGAACGGCTTCGCCGCCCTCACCTGGAAAAGCCTGCCCTCCTGCGTGCGGGTGCACGACGATCATCCTTTTGAGGGCCCAAGGTCGAAGGTGATCGCGTGGTCCGGAAGTCTCGAAGCCGAGACGGGCCTGTCCCCCACCGGCGACGAGCCGTCGCTCTTCATCAGCGGCGAAGGCGAGGTTTTATACGAGAGCGATTAATTCTCAGCCGGGTTGAGGTTTCACGTTCGCTACCGGGACTTCGGATCGTGCGGCTCCTTACTCGGCTCCGCGTTCGCGAACGACTGCGACGGCCCGCGGTGACTCGCGCCCGAGGCCCCGCTCGCGAGCGACCCACTCGCCCCCCGGACCCGCTCTATCCCTGGGTCCAAGAGCCGGCTTGAAAAGTGCCTGAAATGAGCCTTTCTGAGGCAGTTTCTCCGCAGGATGCACCACTTCAGTGTTAGACCTCAGGGCAAGCGAATGAACATCAATCGGCGCGTCGCTATAGTCAGTTGTCCAGATGACACAGGAGCAATGCAATGAACCAGAGACGGCCAGAAATCCTCGGCGCGCTTAGTCTCACGCTGGCACTGAACCCGTTGTGAACCATTCGCCCCCCGATGCCCAGCCGGGGCAAAGGATTGTCGGCTCAAATGTCCATTGAAGCTGACTATCTCGGAGCCTTCGAGGAACACTCTCCCGAGGGCATTCGTGATGCCCTCGCCGCCGGTGCGAGCGCAACCACGCTGATCAAGGGCAAGACACCCATCGACTGTCTGATTGAAGGGTACCTGCGTTCCTCACGATTCGGCGCCTGTCTCCGAGTACTGCTCGATGCCGGGGCGTCGATCGACGATCCCTTGATCAAAGCTCTCTTGCTGGACGATGGACCGGCGGTCCAGGGCCTCCTGAAGATCCCAGGGCAGGACTTGAACCGCAAGCTCCACGTACCTTGCGCGTTCACTTCCTGCGCGGGCGTTACCGCGCTGCACCTATGCGCAGAGTTCAATTGCGTCAGGGCCGCACAGGTTCTCGTCAAGGCCGGCGCCGACGTCAACGCCAGAGCCGACATTGATGCCGACGGTTTCGGCGGACAGACCCCGATCTTTCACACCGTTAACAGCATCCTCAACTACTGCCGCCCGATGTTGGAGCTGGTGGCCGACTCCGGAGCCGATCTGGATGTTCGGTTGAAAGGCTTGCTCTGGGGAGCGGGGGCCGATTGGGAGACCCTGCTTTTGGACGTGACCCCGATCTCGTACGCCCAGTGCGGTCTGTATGCTCAGTTTCACCGCCGTGAACAAGACGTGTATAGCAATCTCAGCTACCTCTACCGGAGGCGGAACGGAGGCGCACTGCCCGTTCGCAACGTCCCGAACCGGTACCTTGTACCGAAGCGATAGGCGGCATCGCGCGCCCAGCATTTGTAAGGCCCGGCAGGTCCAGTGGCTCTGAGATCCGCGCCGCAACCCCGGCGGATGCGGCGGCGCACGCTGATTCCATTCGTTCGATCGGGCCGTGGTTCCATCCCCCGAGACGGTCGATGCCTGCGCTCATGGCCGAGCACCGGCGTTTCGTTCGCGGCGGGAGTGAGGGGCGCGGTCGGCCGGCCGATCAGAGATTCCTTCAGAGGCGCTGGCCTTAGCGCTCGGTCGGCGCGGTCCTGAGAATTACGAGGCCGCGGGCCTCTTCCTCTTCGACGCGCGCACCGAGGTCTCGCAGGAGCCCGAGAGCCGCGGAGAGTCCTTTCGAAGGAACGAGAGAGAGTTCGAAGGCCCCCCGCGCCGCGATGGCCGAGGCCAGGGCGGCAATTCCGGTGACCTCATCGCAGGCGGCTCCGGAGTCCAGGAAGCCGAGGGCCCTTCGGACCGCGCGACGCGCCACCTTTAACGGGGCGGCCGAACGACCCGCCACATCCATGAACGTGGCCCCGCCTTTTTCACACTCGACGTCGACCTGGAGGAAGGCGCCCAGGTCGACACCGGACGTGATCAGCCGCTCGATGACCGGTTCGATGCGACGAGCTTCCCAAAAGGTCTCGCGCAGCGCCGCCTCGAGCCGGTCCATCTGTTCGAGCTTCGGCCGCACGCCGCCGATCAGGGCATGAATGGCGCGCAGTTCACCACGGTCCTTCCAGGTGACCGGGCGGTCCACCGCACTGGCGTTTCGCGACGCCGCGATGGAGACGCTCCCGAGGCCCTGCGGTTCAAAGCCCAATTCATGAGTGGTGATCTTTAGGTCGAGACCGAATTCGCGACCCAGGCCCTTCAGGGTGTGAGCGCCGTACCCGTGGGCGTTCGCGGCCCGAATGTGCGTGAAGCCGCGCAGGCGATGGGTCAAGTTCTTTCCGACGGGGAGACCAAACGACGCAATAGTCAGGTCGGAGACCAAAGGCGCCAGAGGATGGCCGCCCAAATCCGCCTCGACGCCAAGAGATGGAAGGGCGAGGGCCATACCCATTTCCGCCCTAAAGGCCAGCCGGAAGTCGTTCGCGCCCTCGAAGACGCCGGTCACCCTCGACGCGGTGGCGAGGCCCAGGGTTCTGAGCCGAGCCACTTCGCGCGGAGAAAGGCCCGAGACACCCATCGACGGGCGGAAGCTGACGACGCGGACACTCCGGGCCCACGCGGCAAGCACCGGCAGACCCACATCGAGGACTATCCCCTCAAGGCCCTGGGCGTCAATTTCAAGCGTCTCGATCGCGGGTGTGTGCACGGGTCTTGGGAAGGGGACGCCGGGACTGGGACTAGCCCGGACGACTCATGAGGGAATCGGCTGCGAGGCTTCCTTCGAAAAACAGCGCCGGCAGCGCGCCTCGTACGCGTGAGCCCCCCCGACCACGAC
This sequence comes from Vicinamibacteria bacterium, assembly GCA_031364765.1. Classification (GTDB taxonomy): domain Bacteria; phylum Acidobacteriota; class Vicinamibacteria; order Fen-336; family JAGNNV01; genus JAGNNV01. The sequence goes on along the minus strand of JANLWV010000049.1, from coordinate 2,300 downwards.
GCGGTCGGTCGAGTGCACCAGTCGCTGGGTGCGATTGGCGGGAGCGCCACACTGCATGCAGATGGCGAGCATCTTGTCGACGTACTCAGCGGTGGCCATGAGCTGAGGCATCGGCTCGAACGGGCGGCCCTGGTAGTCCTGATCGAGCCCGGCCACGATGACACGCACACCCTTGTCGGCGAGGGCCTGCGCCACTTCCGTGATGGCGGCGTCGAAGAACTGGCCTTCGTCAATCCCCACCACCTCGGTGTCCGCCTTCAGGCCGCCCAGGATGTCCGCCGCGTGGGCCACGATCTCCGACTTGATCCGCATGTCGGAATGAGAGACCACGTGGTCGGCCGCGTAACGGTCGTCGACCTTCGGTTTGAAAACCTGAACCTTCTGCTTCGCGATCTCCGCGCGGCGAAGGCGGCGGATGAGTTCCTCGCTCTTTCCGCTGAACATGCTGCCGACGATCACTTCGATCGAACCCGCTTCGGGCCTGAATCTGGGGGGCGCCATGCCTGGGTTGAATCCTGCCTGGTTGAGAAGGATCGAGCGCTACTTCGCGCGCTCGATGTACTTCCCTTCGGTGGTGTCGATCCGGATGATGTCGCCTTCGGAGATAAAAGGAGGCACGTTGACCACGAGGCCCGTCTCCATCTTGGCCGGCTTGCTCTGATTCGAAACCGAAGCGCCCTTGATCGACGGCTCGGTCTCCAAGACCTTCAGTTCGACGATCATCGGCAGTTCGATGCCCACCGGGGTGCCCTCGTACATCTCGACCTTGAGCCTGAGGTTCGGCTTCAGGTAGTTCACGGCATCGCCGAGGACTTCACCCGAGAGGCCGATCTGCTCGAAGGTCTCATTGTTCATGAAGTGGTGCATGTCGGCCTCGGAGTAGAGATACTCCATCTCGGTGTCTTCGAGGTACGCGCGCGCGGCCATGTCGACCGACCGGAAGCGATGCTCGAAGATGGCGCCGGTCTTCAGATCCCGAAGCTTCGCCTGGACGAAACCGCGAAGGTTGCCCGGGGTCTTGTGGATGGTCTCCACGACACGGGACAGGTTCTTCTCGAACATGATGACCATGCCCCGCTTCAGTTGGGTTGCCGCAATCGTGGAAATTGTCTTCTCCTCCAGGTACTTCAGGCTTGGGGTCTCGGGGTGGCGAGCCGTGGATTATACCGTCTCGCCTCAGGCCTTACGCTTCATGGAAGACCCTGCGGCGGCGATCCCCGATGAAGGGTCGGTCCGACCTCAAGGCCGACCCTGTCCACTTTCGCGTCCAGCATCCGGAAACCTTGGAGGGTCAGATCCTTCACCAGCGCCTCCCGCGAGGGTCGCGGAACCACGACCAGAACGACGCCTCCTCCCCCGGCGCCGCACACCTTTCCCGCGCCCGCATGGGCTTGCGCGGCTTCCACAATGTGGTCAACTTCCGGAGTGGCGACACCGGGAGCGAGACACCGGCGGGCCTTCCATTCGCGCGCGACGGCGCGCACCAGAGCGCCCTCGTCTTCGGTGGTGATAGCCAGACAGGCCTCCTGGGCGGCGCAAACAATTTCGGCAAACAAGCCGCGGACCCCGCCCGTCCCGTCCACCTGAGCCTTGAACATTTCCCAATTGTTGAGCCCCGAAAACCGGGTGACTCCCGCATCGACCAGGAGAATGCGATCCTCGACGAACGTTTCGTCGTCGACCAGTCGCCGGGTCTCGATCTCGCCGGGGTTGAGCCCCACCTCGAGAACACCCCCGTGAATTGCCGCTTCGTAGTCCTGGATGCCGGTCGGAACGAGGATGACCTGGGCCTCGGCATCGCGCACCAGCTGACGCAGGTCTCGACTCGACAACTCTCGTGACAGGGAATGGGCCACGGCGGCCGCAATCGTCACCGCGAGCGCGGACGAGCCCCCGAGGCCCGAACCGGCGGGCACCCGCGATGTGGTTTCGATCCGAAGGCCGGTGCTCACCCCGAGCGCTTTCAGAATCTGAACCACAAGCCGGGTGTGATCATGCCCTTCTATGGAAGCGAGGTCGCGACCGCATGAGCTCGCCCCGGTATCGATCGACACGATCTCAATGCCCTGCGCGATCGGGGTCACCCTCGTGGTGGCCCGGAGCGTGACCGCGGCGTTCACGGTCCGCGCACCCTGGTGCCACAGGTACAGAGGCCAGATGTCGAGGGTACCGCCGGCGATGTCCACTCGCGCGGGTGCGCTTGCCGTGCTGGGTCTCATGGGCCGCGGATGCTAGCAGTCCGTGGCGGGGGTTCCCGCGCGCCGCCCCCTATACTCGCAACATGGAAGCGTGCCCCAAAT
>JANLWV010000010.1:0-6127 GCA_031364765.1 Vicinamibacteria bacterium | reverse complement strand
GTAGTTCGGTTGCCATTCCTCGAGCGCCCGCTGCAGCTTCTTGTCGCTCCCGAGGGCGACGTTGTTGGGGATCCTGGCTTCGAGGTCGATGTTCGACATGACGTTCCCTATTTGTCCCGGTAGTTGAGAGGCGGCTTCTGGCCTTCGGGCACGCGCGACTTGTACTCGAAGCCGGCGCGGCGCTTGTCGAAGCTCTCTCGGGCGGCTTTGACCTGAGCCGGATCGGTGAAGAGGTCCATGGCTGTGAGAGCCAGTGTCTTGGCCGCGACCATCATGCCTTTGCGACCGATAGAGCCACCGGAGCAGGCCGTCGACTGCCAGCTGTGGCCGGGCGTGCCCGGGACGAAGGTGGCGGTCGAGAGCGCCGAGGTCGGAACCTGCCAGCTCACATCGCCCACATCAGTGGAACCCGCATCGACGCCCACGTTCGTCGCCTGAACCTCCGCCTCACTCCCGATGGGAAGGAGGTTTTCGGAAGCGACGAACGACTTCGAAAGTGCGGTGGCGAACGCCGTCTCTTCCGCGGTATACGTGACCCCGCCCACACGGCGCAGATTCCGGTCCGTGAGTGCGGCGAGCGCGTCGTTGGGAAGAGTGTTGTAGACGCTGTTGATGAACTCCATCTCCATGGTGGTCTCGGTGGCGAGAGCCCCCGCCTGCGCGATCTTCAGGATGCGGGCCCAGATGTTGTCGAGCGTCGGCATGTGCGAGTGACGGGCGTACACGTAGGTCTCGGCGAAGGCGGGAACCACGTTGGGCGCTTCGCCGCCCTTGGTGATGATGTAATGAATGCGCGCCTCCTGAGGGACGTGCTCGCGCATGAACTCGATGCCCATGCCGGTGAGCATGACGGCGTCCAGCGAAGAACGGCCCTTGTCCGGGTTTCCGGCCGCGTGGGCGGCGAGGCCGCGGAAACGGAACTTCGCCGCGATATTAGCCAGAGTGGTGCCGGCATCCGCCTGGTTGCGGTCGCCCGGATGCCACGAAAGCATCACGTCGAGATCCTTGATGAGGCCGGCGCGGGCGATGTAGATCTTGGCGCCGCCGCCTTCTTCGGCGGGCGTGCCGTACAAACGAATGGTGCCCGGCAGTTTTTTCTCCGCGAGGGAGTCCTTGGCCGCGATGGCCGCGGCTACCGAAGCGGTGCCCAGGAGATTGTGGCCACAGCCGTGACCGGGATCGCCCTCGACCCGCGACCTCCGCTCAGGAGCGTCGAACTGAGACAGGCCCGGGAGGGCGTCGTATTCGGCCATGATCCCGATGACCGGTTTGCCGGCGCCCCATGATGCCACGAACGCGGTGGGGATGGAGGCGACGCCTTCCTGCACCTCGAAGCCAGCGGCCTTCAACTCGGCCACATGTGCAGCCGCGCTCTTCGTCTCCTTGTAGCCGACCTCTGAGTACTCCCAGATCTTCCGCGAGAGATCGCCGTAATGTGTGGCCTTGGCATCCATGGCCGTGAGGAGCTTCACCCGATCCGGGTCCTTGAAGCCCGGCGTGGGCGCTTGCGCGGGAGCCGCGAGGCTCGCGGCCAGAAAGAGAGCGGCGATCACTGGTGTCATTTGCGGGATCCTTCTTTATCTAGATCTAGGTTCGAACCCATGAGAACTTCGCGCGTTCGGGCTTGCCGTACAGGGTGAGCGCGCCGTGCTCGCCGACTGCGTTCGGACGCTGGAAGATCCAGTTCTGCCAGGCGGAGAGGCGGCCGAAGATCTTCGTCTCCATGGTCTCCGGTCCGGCGAAACGCAGATTCGCCTCCATGCCGGTGAGGGCGTCGGGCGAGAGGCTGGCGCGTTCCTCGACGGCGAGACGGACCTCGTCTTCCCAGTCGATGTCGTCCGGGGTGAAAGTGACGAGCCCGGCCTTCATGGCATCGCCCGCGTCGTACGCGCGGCCGATCTCGACCTTCGCCTTTTCGGGCGCACCCAGGAAACGGGTCTGAAGGCGGGTGAGGCTGTTCGACATGGGCAGGGGGCCGAGGTTCATGAGCGTGAACCGCAGGGAAGGACCCTCGCCGTCCTCAGAGTCGAGCATGTACGAGCGATCCGCCGCGAACGCGAGTTCGGCGAGCGACCCCGCGAAGCACGACCCCTTGTCGATCATGGCGAGGAGCGAACGGGCAGTCAGGTCGAGCCGCTTGAAGACGCGCTTGAGCTTGAGCACGATCTCCTGAGCGAACCAGTCGGCGCCCGCGAGTTCCAGGAGTCTCGCGTCATGCGCCTCGACGAGCGCCGGGTCGCCGAGGGTCTCAAGGACGATGACGCCGATCTCGGGCTGGTTGAAACGCAGGTTCAGAAGCGCCGCGTCGAGTTCCCGCGCCATCTGAAGATGCCAGTTGCCTGCGCCCTCGGAGCGGAGGGCATCGGAAGTTTTGGCCGGCGCCGCATTGGGCCCGCTCACCGTAATGGTGGCGACGCGAAGTTTTGGGTCCAGTTCCACTTTCACAAACTCGCCGGGAGTCTGAACCGGCGGAAGTTTCACGCCGGCCCCTTCGCGCTTTGGAGCCGCTGCGGCGATGGTCTGAGCCCGTTCCTTGAGCGCTCCTTCAAACTTTGAAAGGGGAATCGCCTGGTCGACCAGGCCCCACGACAACGCCCGCTTTCCCTTGACCCCTTCCCCGAGGCTCGAGAAGACGTCGGCGAGATCACGACGGACTTTTCGTTTGTCGACCACTCGGGTGAGTCCACCCGTTCCGGGCAGAACCGCGAGCAGCGGCACCTCGGGGAGCGACACCGCGGACGACGAATCATCGACGAGAAGAATCTCATCGCACGCGAGTGCCAATTCGTAGCCGCCGCCCGCGCACGCGCCGCTCACCGCGGCGATCGAGCGAAGCCCCGAGTTTGTCGAGGCGTCCTCCAGGTAGAGCCGCGTCTCGTTGGTGAACTTGCAGAAATTCACCTTGAAGGCGTGGGTGGAGCTGCCCAGCATGTAGATATTGGCGCCGGAGCAGAAGATCCGATCCTTGGCGCTGCCGATGATCAGGCAGCGCACCTCGGGTTGTTCGAACCGCAAACGCTCGAGCGCGTCCTCCAACTCGATGTCGACGCCGAGGTCGTAGCTGTTTGTCTTGAGGACGTAGCCCTCGCGCATCGGCCGGTCTTCCTGCACGTCCATGAGAAGCCGGGCCACCGGCGCTTCAACCACCAGTTTCCAGTGAATGTAGCGGGAAGGATGCGTGTCGAACGCAACCGCCGGTTCTTTTCCGCCAGGAACTTCAGCCATGGAGCCTCCAAAGATAGGCGAGTCTTTCCGTCGGAGTCAAGCAATATAGTGCCGCTTCGGACGTCATCGGAGTGCAATATGATGCGCCGACCGTATGAGCGAAATCCTGAAGACCATCGGCCGAGCCGTCCGGGCGCGGCGCGAGGGGCGTGGCCTCTCCCGGGCACGACTGGCACAGGTGTCAGGGGTGTCGCTTCGATTTCTGAACGATGTCGAACTGGGTCTTGCCAACCCTTCGGTTCTGAAGCTCCACGCCCTGGCCGAGGCCCTGGGGACGTTCGTCGAGGTCTTCTTCGCCCCAAGGCCGGAGCCACGCCCGCCGGTCCGGATTTCCCTCCTGGGGATACGTGGCGCGGGAAAGACCACCATCGGACGCCGGCTCGCGGTTAGAATAGGCGTTCCTTTTGTCGAGCTCGACCTTCAGATTGAGAAAAAAGCCTCATTGAGCCTGTCGGAAATCTTCGCCCTTCATGGCGAGGATTACTACCGGCGGCTCGAAAGATCGGTCCTCGAAGCCGTTCTCGCCGAAGGGACGGGTTGTGTGATCGCGACGAGTGGCGGCATTGTGACCTCACCGGACACGTTCGCACTTCTCAAAGCGCAGACCATCACCGTTTGGCTGCGCGCTGACGCCAATGACCACTGGAACCGCGTGCTGCAACAGGGAGATCGACGTCCGATGAAAGGCCATCCTCAAGCGATGGCCGAGCTTCGGCGGCTACTGACAAAAAGAAAGCGCCTTTACGGCACGGCCCGCCACACCGTCGACACATCGTCGCTCACCCCTGAAGAGGTGGTGGGCGAGATCGAAGTGTTGACCGGCCGAGCCGAGGCGCTCTAAGCGGTTCAAAGCGGACGAAAAGATTTCGGAGGAAAGACGTGACACTTGAGGAAGTTCTAAAGCGACTCCGCCAGGAGGGTGATCCCAAACATGCCTTGGCACTCGAAAAACTCGGGGTCAAGCCCCGCGCTTCGTATGGCGTGCCGCCGACCAAGATGAAGAAGGTCGTGGCCGATATCGGCCGCGACCATCGTCTGGCCCAGGAGCTCTGGGGCACCGGCCTCTATGACGCGCGGCTGCTGGCTTCGCTCATCGACGAGCCGGAGAAGGTCACCAAGGTTCAGATGGATCGCTGGGCCCGGCAGTTCGACTCGCAGGCCATCTGCGACAACTGCTGTTTTAACCTCTTCCACGCCACCCAGTTTTCCTGGGGCCGGTGCGTGGTGTGGACCGACCGCAAGGAAGAGTTCGTCAAGAAGGCCGGTTTCACCCTCATGGGCGCCCTCGCCGACTTCGAGCCCAAGGCCGACGATGCGCAGTTCCACCGCTTCATTCCGATCATCGAACGCTGCGGCAACGACGAACGTCTCTTTGTGAAGAAGGCCGCGTCCTATGCGCTTGGGGCCATCGGTCGCCGGTCCCCGGCCCTTAAGAAGATGTGCTCCGAGACCGCTGGCCGCATGGCCGAGAACGCGTCGAAGGCCGCTCAGTTCGTGGGCAAGGAAGCCCAGAAGGAAATGACCAAGCCCCGCCCGAAGGCGTAGGCGCCCAGGATCTTTTGCGCCGAGATTCCTCCGCTTCGCGTTCGCGGGAAGAAGTTCTAGAGATCCAGCTCACCGACATCGCTCTGTCGGGCGAGGCGTACGCCGAGGTCAAGGGCGAAACGATCTACGTCGACGGGGCGATCCCGGGCGAGAAGGTTCGGGTTCGAGTCGTGGACCGGAGCGACGATGGGGTCGCCAAAGCCGAACTCGTTTCCGTCCTCGAGCCCTCGCCCCACCGGATCAAGCCGGCCTGCCCCCACGCTTCTGAGTGCGGTGGCTGTTCGTCTCAGCACGTCGCGTATGAGGAGCAGTTGAGGCAGAAGACCCGCCTTCTGGACGGCTTGCTCGAAGACACCTTTGGTCCCGATAAGCCTTCGGTGTCCCCCATGATCGGCATGCCCAAAGGCGAAGATGGCGTCCCGCGCCACTTCCGGCAGAAGGCGGCCTTCAGTTTCACCGAGGATGCGCAGGGCCGTCTGCAGATCGGCCACTACGCCCGCGGCACGAACACGGTCGTGCCGGTCACGGAGTGCCTTGTCCATTCCGAGCGGGCGAATCGCGTGGCCTTCGCCATCAAGGATGCGATGGCCGCGCAGAGGATTCCCGTCGCGACCGAACGAGGCGGCCTTCTGCGTCACGTCGTCGTGCGGGTCACCGAGGATGAGAAGGAGGCGGTTGCGGTCGTGGTCGCGACCGAGGAGCACAAAGCGCTCCAAGCCCCGCTGCGCATCATCGCGGGGTCGCGACAGAAGCCCGAGGGTCTGCTTCTGAACCTGCACGACCAGGCGTCTCCTTATCTCTTCGGCCCGCACACCGTCCGTATTGACGGACTGGGTCACGTGAAGGAGGTGGCGCTCGGTCCGAGCTTCCTCTCGTCGCCGACGGGTTTCTTTCAGACCAACATCCACGGCGCCGCCCACCTCGTGCGCCTGGTCAAGCAGGGGATCGGCGCCGAGAAGCCCCTCAAGGTCCTTGACCTCTACAGCGGCAGCGGCCTTTTCGCTTTGCCTCTGGCCCTTGCGAAGCACCGGGTCACGGCGGTCGAGGAAAGCCGCAAGGCGTCGCGCGAAGCCGCCAAGAACGCGCAGCTGAGCGGCATCCCGAAGTCCCGACTGCAACTCATGCCCTCGAAAGTCGAGGACGCGATCGAGCACCTGGTCCGCCAGGTGTGGGACGCCGCGGTGCTAAACCCGCCGCGTTCCGGCTGCCCCGAAGAGGTGATGCGCACGCTCACGCGGCGGATCGCGCCGCAGAAACTCATCATCGTTTCGTGCAACCCCGAGGCGCTGATGGATGAGATGAGGCTCGCCTTCGACGCCGGCTATCGAGCCACCGTGGTCCAGCCGGTCGATATGTT